>NZ_JBEOXU010000129.1:0-17727 GCF_040296725.1 Streptomyces sp. NPDC002044 | reverse complement strand
CACGGTTCACCGTCCGTTCACTCGCACCGGTCGGCCGCTTCACCTGTACGGCCTAATTTCGGTGGTGCACGGTGAGAACGCCAGCAGGTCAGGCGCCCGGAGCACGCCGTCTCCGCCCCGACCGGCGCGCAGCACCCGCCCCCCGGTCCCACGGGCGGTGGCCAGGGCCGCCCCGGGGAGGCCGGGGCCGCCGGGGGCGGGATCGCGCGGCGGGCCACCGCCGACCCGTTGTTCCGGCTCGTCGCCTACGCGCTGGAGTCCGCGCACGGCCGGCCCCCGGCCGCCGTCTGGAGCGCCCCGTACGCCTTCCACCTGGACTCCCCCGGACTGGTCGCGGCGGCCGGCTGGCCGGTGGCCGCGGCCGCGGCGCCGCGCACCGACGGCCTGGTGCGGCTCAGCTCGCTCGCCCACCCCGCGGACAGCTGCGACGTACCGCTGGCCCTGACCGGGCCGCCGCCCGACACCCCCGCGTGGGCGGTCCGGCCGTACGCCCTGCTGCGCGCCCTCGCCCGGGCCGGGTTCGGGCGCGGCGGGAGCGACCTGCACGTTCAGGGCTCGCTCACGGCGGCCGCCGGGCTGGCCACGGCGGAGCCCGCGGACTGCGCGCTGGCGCTGGCCGTGGCCGACGTCCACACGCCTGCGGGCGTGGAGCCCGACCGCGCGCACCTCGCGCGGCTGCTGGCCCGGGCCCTGCCCGACGGGGACGAGGCGCTGCGCCGGGCGGCGCTCTTCGCCCGCCCGGGCGAAGCCCTGCTGCCGGATCGGGACGACGCCCGGCCCCCGCGGTACGTGGCCTTCGACCCGTCGGCGGCCCGGGAGCGCCTGGTGCTGATGGCGGTACGCGGCCGCTCGGGCGGCGCCGACCGGCGGGCGGAGCTGGCCCGGGCGGTGGCCTGCGCCCGGCGCGCCGGCGCCCTGCGCGCCTGGCCGCCCGGGCCGCGGCCGGGGAGCGGCGTGCTGGTGGTGCTGCCCGAGGCACGGCTGACCGCGGTGCGCAGCGCGGTCGCGGCGGAGTTCCGCGAACGGGGGCGGCCCGTGCCGCGGTTCCTGAACATCACCGTGGCAGGTCCGGCCCGCCGCGAGCAATGACTCCCGGCCTCTCCGGGGCGGCCGGGCACCCCGGAGAGGCCGCCGCCCGGGGAGCCCCCACACACACCGGGGCCCGCCATGCCGCGGGCCCCGCTACCAGCACGAGGAGGCACCACCCATGCCCGTCACCAAACTCCCGCCCCCGCCCCCTCCGCCCCCACCGCCCGCGGCGGCGAGACGCAGGGCCGTCCGGTCCGCGCTCGTGGCCGGGCTCGGCGCGCTCGGTCTGCTGGCCGCGTTCACCATCGCCGCCTCCCAGGCCGCCGAGGGCACCGGCCGCGCCCGCGCGGACGCGGCGGGCTCGGCGGCGGCGCTGCCGGCGTACGACCACGTGGTGGTCGTGGTCTACGAGAACAAGCAGTACGGGGAGATCATCGGCAGCGCGAACGCCCCCTACATCAACCAGTTGGCCAACGGCGGCGCGAGCCTGACCGGGATGAAGGCGCTGACCCACCCCAGTCAGCCGAACTACTTCAACCTCTTCTCCGGCTCCACCCAGGGCATCACCGGAGACGGCTGCTACACCCCGCAGTCGATGACGGCGCCCAACCTCGGGCAGGAACTGATCGCTGCGGGCAGGACGTTCGCGACGTACAACGAGGACCTGCCCGCCGAGGGCTCCACCGCGTGCTCCAGCGGCCAGTACGCGCAGAAGCACAATCCGTGGTTCGCCTTCAAGAACGTGCCGCTGAACACCGGCAAGACCTGGGCGCAGTTCCCGCAGGGCGACTTCGCGGCGCTGCCGGACCTGTCGTTCGTGGTGCCCAACCAGTGCAACGACATGCACTCCTGCCCGGTCGCGACCGGCGACACCTGGACGCGCACCCAGCTCGACGCGTACGCGCAGTGGGCGAAGGCCAACAACAGTCTGCTGGTGCTGACCTGGGACGAGGACAACTACCTGGGCTCGAACCAGATCGCCACGGTCTTCCACGGGGCGAACGTCAAGCCGGGCAGGTACGCGACGCCCGTCAACCACCACCACCTGCTCCGGACCTTCGAAGACCTCTTCGGCACGGCGACGCACGCGGGCAACGCCGCCAACGTCCAGCCGATCACGGAGGTGTTCACCGCCTCCACGGAGCCCACGCCCACGCCCACCCCGACACCCACGCCCACCCCCACCCCCACCCCGACGCCGACGTCTTCTCCCGGTGGGCTGAAGCTGGTCGACCCCGGCCCCCGGACCTGCACCTTCAACCAGACCTGCACCATCCAGCTCACCACCTCCGGCGGCACACCCCCCGTCCGCTACACCGCCACCGGACTCCCCTGGGGCCTCACCCTCAACCCCACCACCGGACGCATCACCGGCAAACCCTGGACCACCGGAACCCTCCGCATCACCGCCACCGCCACCGACACCACCCCCACCACCGCCACCACCACCTTCCCCCTCACCCTCAACTGGTTCTAAGGGAGCGTCCGTGTACCTGTCGACCAGCAGGGCTGCGGACATCGCCGCGGACACCCCGCCCCGCGGGGGTCCCGTGCGGGCCGTCCCCGGCACCGTCCTCGCGCTCGGCCTGGTCAGTCTGGTCACGGACGTGTCCGCCGAGATGGTCACGGCCGTCCTGCCGCTGTACCTGGTGGCGGGACTCGGGATGTCCCCGCTCGCCTTCGGCGCCCTGGACGGGCTCCAGCACGGCGCCACCGCGCTGCTGCGGCTGCTGGGCGGGCGGGTCGCCGACCGCACCCGTCGGCGCAAGCCCGTCGCGGGAGCCGGGTACGCGCTCTCCGCCGCCTGCAAGGCGGCCCTGCTCGTCGTCACCACCCCCTGGTCCGTGGCGGCGGTGCTCGCCGCCGACCGGACCGGCAAGGGCCTGCGCACCGCCCCCCGCGACGCGCTGATCTCGCTGTCCTGCGCGGCCGGGGAGCAGGGCCGGGCCTTCGGCGTCCACCGTGCGATGGACACGACGGGCGCGCTGCTGGGGCCGCTGGCCGCGTTCGGGGTGCTGTCGGTCGCGGCCGACGGGTACGCCGCCGTGTTCACGGTGAGCTGCTGCTTCGCCGTTCTGGGGGTCGTCCTGCTGGTGCTGTTCGTACGCGAGGCGCCCGCTCCCCCGGACCAGCCCGCCCGCCCGGACCGCCCGTCTCCCCCGGACCACCCGTCTCCCCCGGCCGCATCCACCGCCCCGGCGGCGGCGCCGGGGCGGTCCGTTCGGAGCCTGCTGCGCCTGCCGGCCCTGCGGCGGCTCTGCCTGACCGCCGCCGTGCTCGGCGTGTTCACCGTCGGCGACGCCTTCCTCTACCTGCTGCTCCAGCGGCGGCTCGGCCTGCCGCTCGCCTGGTTCCCGCTGCTGCCCGTCGGCACGGCGGCCGTGTTCCTGCTGGCCGCCGTGCCCGCGGGCCGGTTCGCCGACCGGCTGGGCCGACGGCGGGTCTTCCTCGGCGGGCACCTGCTGCTGCTCGGCGCGTGCCTGCTGCTGCTGGCGCCCCTGCCCGCCGGCCCGGCCCTCGCCTTCGCGGGCGTGGCCGTCGTCGGGCTGCTCGGACTGTTCTACGCGTCCACCGACGGGGTGCTGATGGCCGCCGCCGCGCCGCTGCTGCCCGCCGGGCTGCGCACCACCGGTCTCGCCGTGCTCCAGACCGCGCAGGCCCTGGCCCGGTTCGCGGGCTCCCTGCTGTTCGGGGCCGCCTGGACCCTGTGGGGTCCCGGCGCGGCGCTGGCCGCCGCGGCCTGCGGACTGTTGGCCGCCCTGGCGGCGGCCTCCGCGTTCGGCGGGCCGGAGGCGGGCGGGGCGACGTAGGGTCGGGGGCATGTCTGACGTACAGCGCACATCGAACGGACAGCGGACGCTGGAGGGCAGGGTCGCACTGGTGGCCGGGGCGACACGGGGAGCGGGCCGCGGCATCGCGGTCGAGCTGGGCGCGCGGGGCGCGACCGTGTACGTGTCCGGTCGCAGCACCCGCGACCGGCGCTCGGAGTACGACCGGCCCGAGACGATCGAGGAGACCGCCGAGCTGGTGACGGCGGCGGGCGGCCGGGGCATCGCGGTGGTCGCGGACCATCTGGTGCCGGGCGAGGTCGAGGCGCTCGTCGGCCGGATCGACGCCGAACAGGGCCGCCTGGACGTCCTGGTCAACGACATCTGGGGCGGTGAGCTGCTCTTCGAGTGGGACAGCACGGTCTGGGAGCACGACTTGGACAAGGGGCTGCGGCTGCTGCGGCTCGCGGTGGAGACCCACGCGATCACCAGCCACTTCGCGGTCCCGCTGCTGCTGCGCACGCCGGGCGGGCTCGTGGTGGAGATGACGGACGGCACGGCCGAGTACAACGCGAGCCGCTACCGGGTGTCGTTCTTCTACGACATCGCCAAGTCCTCCGTGCTGCGCATGGCGTTCGCGCTGGGCCACGAGCTGGAGCCGCACGGGGTGACGGCGGTCGCGCTGACCCCCGGCTGGCTGCGGTCGGAGATGATGCTCGACACCTTCGGGGTGACGGAGGCGAACTGGCGGGACGCGCTCGGAAAGGTCCCGCACTTCGGCATCTCCGAGACCCCCGCGTACGTGGGCCGGGCGGTCGCGGCGCTCGCCGCGGACCCGGAAGTGGCGCGCTGGAACGGGCAGTCGCTCTCCAGCGGGCAGCTGGCCGGGGAGTACGGCTTCACCGACCTCGACGGGAGCCGCCCGGACGCCTGGCGGTACATGGTCGAGGTCCAGGACCCGGGCCACCCGGCGGACGCCACCGGCTACCGCTGACCCCGGCCCGGTTCAGCCCCGGCCGGCGGTCGGGGCGGCGGCCTCGACCATCCGGGTCAGCCCCTCCAGCACGCACCTCAGGCCGAACGTCCACACCGCCTCAGGGTCGTAGGCCCCGACCGTACTGCCGACGCGGCCGGCCAGCGGGTAGCGCCCGGGGTCCATGGCCCGGTCCAGCAGTGGGGCGCTGACGGCCCACCAGTCGTCGTCGCTCTGGCGGCTGTTGTGCGCGGCGGCGTCGGCGGCGGCGAGGGCGTTGGCGTGGACGAAGCCGAGCAGGTGGGTCAGGGCGGCGTCCATCTCGGAGTCGCTCAGGCCGATCGCGTCGAAGGCCGCCAGCTCGCGGTCGTACTTCCCGATGACGCCGGGACCCAGCGGCGGGCGGGTCACGGCGAGATCGGCGATCCACGGGTGCCGGACGAGCAGGGCGCGGTTGTCCTCGGCGACGCGGGTGACCTTCGAGCGCCAGGGCTCGCCGGAGTCGCTCCGCCCCCGGTCCATGCGCCGGTACGCCTCGTCGAGCATGAGGTCGAGCAGCTCGTCCTTGCCCGGGACGTAGGTGTAGAGGGTCATGGGGGTCACGCCCAGCCGGCGGGCGAGCGCCCGCATGGTGAGCGCGGGCAGTCCCTCCTCGTCGGCGAGGCCGGTGGCGGCCCGTACGACGGCGTCCACGGTCAGGCCCTGCCGCGGTCCGCGCCGCGCGGGCGGCTCCTGCCCGGGTTCGCGCCAGAGCAGCCGCAGGGTGCGGACGGGGTCGCCCGCACCGCTCCGGTCCTTCGCCATACGGGCTCCTTCAATCCTCGGCCAGGAACTCACTACAGCGTATAGAGTACGGTGTAGAAAGTAAGCCGCGCCGCCGCCACCGCGAGGAGTTCCGTGCAGATCGACGCCGACAACCATGACGCCGACAGCCACCAGGTCATCCAGGTCCGCGGAGCGCGGGAGAACAATCTGCGCAACGTCTCCCTGGACATTCCCAAGCGCCGCCTCACCGTCTTCACCGGCGTCTCGGGCTCCGGAAAGTCCTCCCTCGTCTTCGGCACCATCGCCGCCGAGTCGCAGCGCATGATCAACGAGACGTATACGGCCTTCATCCAGTCCTTCATGCCGACCCTGGGCCGGCCGGACGTCGACGGTCTGAACAACCTGAGTGCCGCGATCGTGGTCGACCAGGAGCGGATGGGGGCCAACTCCCGTTCCACCGTGGGCACCGCCACCGATGCCTACACCATGCTGCGGATCATCTTCTCCCGCCTCGGCACCCCGCACATCGGCACCTCCACCGCCTTCAGCTTCAACACCCCCGACGGCATGTGCCCGCGCTGCGAGGGCATCGGCCAGATCTCCGACATCGACGTCGACCAGCTCGTGGACCGGGAACTCTCCGTCAACGAGGGCGCGATCACCGTGCCCGGCTACGCGGTGGACTCCTGGTACTGGCAGGTCATGGCGGGCTCGGGCTTCTACTCCCCCGACACCAAGCTGAAGGACTTCACCGAGCGGGAGTGGGCGGACTTCCTCCACAAGGACTCGGTGAAGGTCAAGGTCGGCTCGAACAATTTCACGTACGAGGGCCTGATCACCAAGATCCAGCGGACGTACCTCGCGAAGGACCGGGAGGCCATGCAGCCCCACATCCGGTCGTTCGTGGACCGCGCCGTGGTCTTCACCGACTGTCCGGACTGCGGGGGCACCCGGCTCTCGGCGGCCGCCCTCTCCTCGCGCGTCGACGGCCTGAACATCGCCGACTGCTCGGCGATGCAGATCAGCGACCTGGCGACGTTCGTCCGGCGGCTCGTCGACCCGGGCGTGGCGCCGCTGCTCACGAGCCTGCGGGAGCTGCTGGACTCGCTCGTGGAGATCGGGCTGGGCTACCTCTCCCTCGACCGGCCGTCGGGCACGCTCTCCGGCGGGGAGGCACAGCGGGTCAAGATGGTCCGCCACCTCGGCTCCTCGCTCTCGGACGTCACGTACGTCTTCGACGAGCCCACGATCGGCCTGCACCCGCACGACATCCGGCGGATGAACGACCTGCTGCTGCGGCTGCGCGACAAGGGCAACACGGTGCTGGTCGTGGAGCACAAGCCGGAGGTCATCGCGATAGCCGACCACGTGGTGGACCTCGGCCCGGGCGCGGGCACGGCGGGCGGCGAGCTCTGCTACGAGGGGGACGTCGCCGGGCTGCGCGCGTCCGGCACGCTCACCGGCCGGCACCTCGAACACCGCGCGCGGCTGCGGGAGTCGGTGCGCACCCCGCGCGGGCAGCTGTCGGTCAAGGGGGCCGATCTGCACAACCTGAAGGACGTCAGCGTGGACGTGCCGCTGGGGGTGCTGGCGGTGGTGACCGGGGTCGCGGGTTCCGGGAAGAGCTCGCTGATCCACGGCTACCTGGCCGGGCAGGAGGGGGTGGTCGTCGCCGACCAGTCGCCCATCCGCGGCTCACGCCGGTCCAACCCGGCGACGTACACGGGGCTGCTGAGCCCGATCCGTACCGCCTTCGCGAAGGCCAACGGGGTCAAGGCGGCTCTGTTCAGCGCCAATTCGGAGGGCGCCTGCCCGAACTGCAACGGCCTCGGGCTGGTCTACACGGACCTGGCGATGATGGCGGGCGTGTCCTCGGTCTGCGAAGAGTGCGAGGGCAAGCGGTTCACACCCGAGGTGCTCGGCTACGAGCTGCGGGGCAAGAACATCAGCGAGGTGCTCGACATGCCGGTGGCGGAGGCCCACGCGTTCTTCACCACCGGCCAGGCCCGGGCGATCCTGGGCCGGCTGGGCGATGTGGGGCTGGGCTACCTGAGGCTCGGGCAGCCGCTCAACACCCTGTCGGGCGGGGAGCGGCAGCGGCTCAAGCTCGCGATCAACATGGCGGAGAAGTCCTCGACGTACATCCTGGACGAGCCGACGACCGGACTGCACATGGCCGACGTCGACAAGCTGCTCGCGCTGCTGGACCGGCTCGTCGACGACGGCAACTCGGTGATCGTCATCGAGCACCACCAGGCGGTCATGGCGCACGCGGACTGGCTGATCGACATCGGGCCGGGCGGCGGACACGCGGGCGGCGAGGTGGTGTTCGAGGGCACGCCGGCGGCCCTGGTGGCCGGCTCGGACACGCTGACGGCCCGTCACCTTCGGGAGTACGTCTCCTCGTAGCCCGAAGGCGCACGCGAACACCCCGCGCCTCAACCGGCCTCACCTGGCGTCGTGTAGCGCGGCATCGCGTCACGTCGCCTCGCCTCGCTCGGCTTCGCGTCCGGCACGGGCCGGGTTCCGGACGGCACCGCGCCGGGGGCCCGGCTCGGGCCCGCGCCGGAACCCGGCTCACGCGTGGCCGGGCTCCGCCCCGGGACCGTAGTCCGGCAGGCGCAGTTCGCCGGCGCCGAGGGGGGTGAAGTAGCGGGCCACGTCGGCGTCGGTGACCTCGCCGAGGGTGGCCGGGGACCAGCGCGGAGCACGGTCCTTGTCGATGACCTGCGCCCGGATCCCCTCCACCAGATCCGCCGAGCCCAACGCGTTGCACGACACCCGGTACTCCTGCTCCAACACCCGCTCCAACGGCCCCAGCGACGCCGCCCGCCGCAACGCCGCCAACGTCGCCTTCACCGCCACCGGCGACTTCGACATCATCGTCTCCCCCGCCTCCTTCGCCGCCGGATCACCCTGCGCCAACAACCGCTCCACGATCACCTCCACCGAATCCCCCGCGTAACACGCGTCGATCCACTCCCGCCGCCCCGCCAGCACCCCCGCCGCCGGCACCGCGGCGTACCGCTCCAGCACCTCCCGCACCGGAGCCACCGCCAGATCCGACACCAGCCCCGCCAACGCCTCCGACGGCACGAAATGATCCGCCAGCCCGCACAGCAGGGCATCCGCCGCGCCCACCGCCGCACCCGTCAGCGCCAGATGCGTCCCCAACTCCCCCGGCGCATGCGCCAGCAGATACGTACCACCCACATCCGGCACGAACCCGATCCCCGTCTCCGGCATCGCCACCCGCGAACGCTCCGTGACGATCCGCACGCTCCCGTGCGCCGAAACCCCGACTCCGCCCCCCATCACCAGCCCGTCCATCACCGCCACATACGGCTTCGGAAACCGCGCGATCCGCGCGTTCAACCGGTACTCGTCCCGCCAGAACCCCGCCGACGCACCCCCACCCACCCGCGCGTCCTCGTAGATGGCCCGGATGTCCCCACCCGCACACAACCCCCGCTCACCCGCACCGCGGATCAGGACCTGCG
Organism: Streptomyces sp. NPDC002044; assembly: GCF_040296725.1. Classification (NCBI taxonomy): domain Bacteria; kingdom Bacillati; phylum Actinomycetota; class Actinomycetes; order Kitasatosporales; family Streptomycetaceae; genus Streptomyces; species Streptomyces sp. NPDC002044. The sequence continues at coordinate 8,692 of NZ_JBEOXU010000129.1, read as the reverse complement.
CGATCGCCGGATCGCGCTCCCAGGCGGTGAGGGCCGCGTCGATCCGCACCACCATGGAGTGGGTGAGGGCGTTCAGGGCTGCGGGCCGGTTCAGGGTGACCGCACCGGTGCGGCCCTCGACGTCGAACAGGACGGCGTTGTCGTCTTCGATCTTCACCCCGCCAGTATGTCCGCGCGGCCTAAGGTCGGGGCATGCGCATCGTCTCCCTGCTGCCCGCCGCCACCGACATCGTCGCCGAGCTGGGCCTCGCCGCCGATCTCGTCGGGCGCACGCACGAGTGTGACTGGCCGCCGGCCGAGGTCGCCGGCGTGCCCGTGGTCACGGCCGCCGAGTTCGCCGCGGAGACCCTGACCAGCCGGGAGATCTCCGAGGCCGTGGGCGGGGCGGCGCACAGCGGCTCCTCGCTGTACACCCTGGACACCGGCGCCCTCGCGGCGCTGGCTCCCGACGTGGTGCTCACCCAGGACCTGTGCGACGTCTGCGCCGTGTCGTACGCGGGGGTGAGCCGGGCCGTGCGCGTACTGGACGGCGGTGGGCCCCGGGTGCTGAGCCTGGATCCCCGCACCCTGGACGACGTGCTCGACTGCCTGGTCACGGTGGGCGAGCTGCTCGGCGTACGGGAGCGGGCGGTGACCCGGCGCGCGGAGCTCGCGGCGCGGCTGGAGGACGTACGGCGCCTGACGGCCGGGCGGGCCCGGCCGCGCGTGGTGGCCATCGAGTGGCTGGACCCGCTGTGGCCCGCCGGGCACTGGGTGCCGGAGCAGATCACGGCGGCGGGCGGCGAACCGCTGCTGGCCGCGCCCGGGGAACACACCCGGCCGATGACCTGGGACGACGTACGGGAGGCCCGGCCCGACGTGCTGCTGGTGCTGCCCTGTGGCTTCGCCCCGGAGCGGACCCTGCGCGAGCGGGAGTCGCTGACCGCACTGCCCGGCTGGCCGGACCTGCCCGCCGTACGCCGGGGTGAGGTGTGGGTCCTGGACGGCCCCGCGTACTTCAACCGGCCCGGCCCCCGCGTGGTGCGCGGGGCGGAGGCACTGGCCCGGCTGCTGCACGGGGTGGCGGCGGGCGACCCGGTCACCGGGGCCGAAGCGCGCCGCCTGGGCTGAGCCGTCTCGGGGGCGGCGGGGCGTGTGGGCGGCGCGCGGGCCCGCCGGGCGTCAGCCGCCCGCCCAGGCACGGAGCACCGGGGAGGGGACGGCCACCTCCACCCAGACGCACTTGCCGCCCGACCGGGGGCGGGACCCCCAGCTGCGGGAGAGCCGCTCCACGATCAGCAGGCCGTGCCCGCCGGGCCGCCCGCGCCGGGCAGGTGACGGGGGGCGTGCGGACACCGGCGGCTCGGGGTTCGCGTCGGTCACCTCTATCCGCAGCCGCTCCTCGGTGCAGTCGAGCACCAGGGACCCGGGGCCGCCGCCGTGCAGGCAGGCGTTGGCCACCACCTCGGACACCAGGAGGAGGACGTCGTCGGCGGCCGCCTGCTCCTCCTCCTCGGCGGCCGGGAGCCAGCGCCAGGCGGTCAGGGCCCGGCGCGCGAAGTCGCGGCTGCGCGTCACGACGTCGCTGGTACCGTCCAGCCCCAGGTACCAGGTCCTGCCGGGTGACCCCCGCTGTTCCATGGCGATCGGACTCCTCGAGTCGAGAGTGGCACCCGGCCGGCGCCGTCCGCGTGTCCGTGCCCGGCCGCGCGGTGCCCGTCAGCCGGGTGGGCCGGTGGCCTGGTCCAGCGCCTCCGCCACGCTGGCGTGCACGGGGAACACCCCGTCCGCGCCGGTGATCCGGAACATCCGGGAGACGGATCCGCGCAACCCGGCCAGCTCCAGGGTGGCGCCGGCCTCCCGGGCCGTGAGCCGGCTGTGGAGCAGCACGTTCAGGCCGGTGGAGTCGCAGAACCCCAGTCCCGCCAGGTCCACCAGAAGGCGGCCACCCGGGGTGACCGCCGCGTCCAGGGCCTCGCGCAGGGGCTGGGCCGTGTCGTGGTCCAGCTCACCCGCCAGTTCCAGGACGACGGCGCCGTCCACCGCCCGCACCGCGACGGTGAAGCGCTCACTGTCCGCTCCGCCAACCATCCGGCATCACCCTTCCATCCTGTCCTTGCCCCTTCCCGAAAGCCGCGGCGATACGCCTGCGCCCGCCCGCGGAGCGGGACGGGCGGGGCCGGTGCGGTGTGACGGAGGGCTGACCAGAACCGTACGGAGGATCGGCCCTCCGCGCGGCCACCGACATGGCCGCCACCGCTCCCGCTTGCGGCGGGGCCGGTGGCGGCGGCGTCCGGCCGGGGGCCCGGTCAGGCGGGAAGGGCGTCGGCGGTGGCCCGCGATGACGATTCCCTGTCACATTCGGACATGCCGTGCGGGACACCCGCGCATGAAACACGAGCGTCGAAGCATGCGCGGGAGATGGAATGCGTGGTGTACGGGAAGCGGGCGGAGCGGTCGGAGACCGTCGAGTGCCAGGTGGAGGACGAGGACTGCCAGCTGGTGCTGAAGCGGCTGCGGGGGCTCGACGAGGGCGAGTTCGGCTGGGTGCGCGTGGTCGATCCGTCGGAGCACGAACTCGTCCAGCTGGCCGAGGAGCTGGACCTGCACCCCCTGGCCGTCGAGGATGCGGTGCACGCGCACCAGCGCCCGAAGCGGGAGCGCTTCGGCGACGTCCTGGCCGTGGCGCTGAAGACCCTCTGGTACGTCGAGGAGGAGTCGGCGGTGGAGACCGGCGAGATGATGCTCTTCGCCGGACCCCGCTACCTCCTGACCGTCCGGCACGGGACGGTCGACCCCTGCCCCGAGGCGGCCCGCCGGCTCGACGCCGACCCCGCCATGGCGCGCCTCGGCTCCCTGGCCGCCCTGCACGCCGTCCTGGACGTCATCGTCGACGCCTACAGCGACGCCGCCGCCCGGGTGCGTACCGCGCTGAACCGGCTGGAGGACCAGGTGTTCTCCACCGCGCGCGTCGACCACACCGAGCGCATCTACTCCCTCAAGCGGGAGGTCCGCGAGTTCCGGGACGCGGTGCAGCCGCTGGTCCCCGTCCTGAACGGCCTGCTGAGCGGGCTGGGCCAGGAGGACCATCCGCCGGAGATCGTTCCGTACTTCCGCGACGTCGCCGATCACCTGCACCGCACGGACATCGAGGTGCGCACCCTAGACGAACTGCTGAACTCGGTCCTGGACGCCCAGCAGGCCCGCGTGGGCACCTGGCAGAACGATGACATGCGGCGCATCTCGGCCTGGGCGGCGATCTTCGCCGTCCCGACCATGGTCGCCGGCGTGTACGGAATGAACTTCGAGCACATGCCCGAACTCGGCTGGACGTACGGCTACCCGCTCGCCGTCGGCCTCATGGCGGGCGCGTCGGGCGCCCTCTACCGCGCCTTCCGCCGCAACGGCTGGCTGTGACGGCGCGTGCCGGTGGCCGCGGCCGGTGTCCCCGTACGGACATGACTGCCGCAGAACGGGAAACCCGCAGGGTATGACACACATCTCGAAGGCGGACCGTGACGGCGAGCCCGCGCGTCCCGACACCGGCAGGGACGACGACGCGGGCGCGGGACCGGGCCGCCGGGTGGAGGAGCGGGCCCCCGACCGGCCCTCCGCACTCCCGGGGCGGTCGTGGCCGGCCGTGCTCCGCGGGACGGCCAGGGAGTTCACGAACGACGAGCTGGCCGACCGCGCGGCGGCCCTGACCTACTACGGGGTTCTGGCGCTCTTCCCCGCCCTGCTGGTCCTCGTGTCCCTGCTGGGCATGGCGGGCGAGTCGGCGACCAAGCAGGTGCTGGACAACCTGCAGCGGCTGGCGCCCGGCTCCGCCCGCGACGTGATCAGCGACGCGGTCGTACAGCTCCAGGGCCGCAGCGGCATCGGATCGCTGCTGGCGGTCGTCGGCCTGGTCGTGGCCGTGTGGTCCGCCTCCGGCTACATCGCCGCGTTCATCCGCGCCTCCAATGCGGTCTACGACATCCCCGAGGGCCGGCCGGTGTGGAAGGTCCTGCCGCTGCGCCTGGCGCTGACCGTGACGCTGATGGTCCTCGCCTGCGCCAGCGCGCTGATCGTCGTCTTCACCGGTGGTCTGGCCCGGCAGGCGGGCGCCGCCCTGGGCATCGGCGACCACGCGCTGACGGTGTGGTCGATCGCGAAGTGGCCCGTCCTGGTGCTCCTCGTCACGGTCATGATCGCGCTCCTGTACTGGGCGGCCCCGAACGCCAAGGGCCGGGGCCTCAAGTGGGTGACCCCCGGCAGCTTCCTGGCGCTGGTGATCTGGATGATCGCCTCGGCGGGGTTCGCGTTCTACGTGGCGAACTTCGCTTCCTACAACAAGACGTACGGCACGGTCGCCGGTGTGATCGTCTTCCTCGTGTGGCTGTGGATCACCAACCTCGCCGTCCTCCTCGGCCTGGAGTTCGACGCGGAGATGGCCCGCCAGCGCGCGATAGCGGGCGGGATGCCCGAGGACGAGGAGCCGTACGTCCAGCCGCGTGACACCCGCGCCTGGAGCGACGCGGACCGCCGCAGGATGGAGTGACTCCGGGTCGGCCGGTACCCGGGGGCCGGGTGGGCAGCCGGCCTCCGTAGAATGCCCGGGAAGACCTCCCCGGCCGAGTGTGCGCGCCGGGCGAGCAGGACGGGACCGGCGTACGAGTCGGCGGAGGGCAGCGGCCGGTACATGTGGACCCATCGCTCCATATCGGTTTCCGCCGCGTTCGAGGGCACCGAGAAGGTCGCGGCCGCACGGGCGCTGGCCCGCTCGTTCCTGGCGGACGTACAGGGCAAGCACGGGCTTGCCGTGTCCGAACGCGCGCTGGACACCGTCGAGTTGGTGGTCAGCGAGCTGGTCACCAACGCCCGCAAGTACGCGCCCGGCCCCTACCTCCTCGGGCTGGGGGTCCAGGACGGTTGCGTCGAGGTCAGCGTGTGGGACAGCAGCCCGACGCCTCCGGCCGTCCTGACGCCCGACCCGTACCGGGTCGGGCAGCACGGGCTGGAGATCGTCATCGCCGCCGCCCGGACGTTCGACGTACGGCCCGAGGGCGCCGGCAAGCGGGTCACGGCCGCCATCGCGCTGACCGACGGTCCCGGCGGCGCCCCCGCCGGTGATCCGGCCGGCGGGCCCGGCGGGGCGCCCGCCGCCCCCGCCGGGGGATGATCAGTGCACCTGGACACCGATGAGGCACGTGTCGTCGTCGGTGTCGGAGGCGCTGTAGGTCAGCAGGTTGTCGAGGCGCTTCTCCAGCGAGTCCGCGGGCCGCGAGGCCACGTCGAGGAGCTGTGCCAGGGAGTCCGTGACGGAGGCGTCCCGCCGTTCGACGAGCCCGTCGGTGTACATGAGCAGCACGTCCTCGCGTTCCAGCTGCACCTCCTCTTCCGCGAAGACCACGTCGGGCAGAGCTCCCAGGAGCGCCCCGGAGGTGAGGGGGAAGGACCGCGCGTCCGTCCCCCGTACCAGGACGGGCGGCAGGTGTCCGGCGCGCGCCCAGCGGAGCGAGCGCGTGGCCGGGTCGTAGATCCCGCAGACGGCGGTGGCCGTGAGGTAGCTGGTGAGGTGATACGTGACGGTGTTCAGCCAGGAGAGCAGTTGCGCGGGTCCGGCGCCGGTCACGGCGAGGCCGCGCAGCGCGTTGCGCAGGACGACCATGCCGGTGGCCGCCTGGATGCCGTGGCCCGCCACGTCGCCGACGCTGATGAGGATCTTCTTGTCGGGCAGCACGACCGAGTCGTACCAGTCGCCGCCGACGAGCGATTGCGTCTCCGCCGGACGGTAGCGGACGGCGATGCGGATGCCGGGAACCTCCAGGGGCGCCGGGGCGGGCGGCATGATGGCCTGCTGGAGCTGGAGGGCCAGCCTGGTGCGGTCCGCGGATTCGGCCTCGCTGCTGGCGAGCTGGTCACGGGTCGCGGCGAGGGCCACCTCCGTCCAGTGCTGCGCCGAGATGTCCTGGCAGGCGCCCCGTACGGACCGCAGGCGCCCCAGGTCGTCCAGGACGGGTTCGGCCACGATCCGGATGTGACGGATGATGCCGTCGGGACGCCTCAGACGGAAGTCCACCGAGGACTCCCGCCGCCGGTGCAGGAGCGTGCGCAGGAACCGGCCGATCGAGTTCACGTCGTGGGGGTGCGCGTGGGCGGCCAGGTCTTCGAGGGGGACGGGAGAGGCGGTCGGGGAGAGCCCGAACAGGGTGAACAGCTGGCCGTTCCAGGTGATGGCGCCGGTCGTGACGTCCTGTTCGAAACCGCCGACGCGGCCGAGGCGCTGGGCGTGCTGCAAGAGGCTGGCCAGCCGTGCGGTCTCGTCCTCGATCTTCCAGATGAGCAAAAGGGCGGTGCCGTGCCGGCTGATGCCGACGTCGGCGACGGAGGTCAGGGGCACTTCCCCGACGAAGGCCGTCAGGGTCGTGCGCGGCGCCTGGCAGGGCTCGCCGGTGGCGTAGACCCGTTCCAGCTTGGAGAAGAGGCCGCCGGCCTCGGCGGCGGCGGGGTATGCCTCGAGGAAGTGTGCGCCCGCGACGAGTGAGCGGGGACGGCCCGCGGGGTCGACGAAGCGGTGGTTGGTGTGGTGGATGCGGAAGTCGGACAGCTGCCCGCCCGCGTCGAGGTGGGGGGTGAGGACCAGTACGGGATCGTAGAGGTGGTCGGCGAGGTCGGTCAGCTCCGCGACGCCGGCCATCGGAGCGGCGCCCGTGGCACGGGGGTGCTCCTCGGGGGGCCGTTCCTCAAGGGTGTGGGCGCACAGCTCGGCCAGGGCCGACAGCTGCCGCAGGATCTGCGGCGGCTGCGGCGGCAGCCGGTCCGGCCAGCTCACTTCGAGCACACCGTGGATCCGTCCCCCGGTGCCCGCCGGGACCACGACGCGTCCGCCGTCGGGGTGCTGGCGGCGGCCGATGGTGGGGATCCCCGCGTCGGCGAGGCTCGCCACCACCGTGAGGTCCCGGCTGTGCAGCGCCAGGCGGGCGCAGGTGGCGACCTCCGGCGGGACGTAGCGCCAGCGGCCCGCCTCCTCTTCCGTGAACCCGGCCTGGCCGACCAGGGCGAGCGAGGAGTCGGAACCCACCAGCCAGAGGGCGACGCCGTACGCGCCCAGCGGCCCGAGCGCGTTCTCCAGCAGGGCGGTGGCGACGGCCTGGGAGTCGGTCGCGGCCAGTACGCGGCTCTCCGCGGCCCGCAGCCGGACGGCGGGGGCGGGTGCCCGCGCGTCGGACGGCTCCGCGTCGGCGGTCTTGAGGAACTGCTCGGCGATCTCGCTGACCTGGTCGCGGGCGGCCTGGTTGATGACGTCGACGGCCAGGCCCAGGACGGTGGCGCCCGACTGCTCCGCCAGCCGGGTCAGCTGCCGGGACGCCTCGGCGGGCCCGCACCCCAGCCGGCCCACGAGGATTCCCTTGGCCATCTCGATCAGCGCGCGCCCGTCGGCGGCCCACTGGGCTTCCAGGGCCTCCTGCCGCAACCGCTCGACGGTGGCGGCGAGCCGTCCCACCTCGCCCGCCTGCCGCGCGCGGGCAGGATCCCCCGCACCCCCCGCGTCTCCCGCACCCCCCGCGTCTCCCGCGTCCTGGGAACCTCGTGCGGTCCCCGCCTCCCCGGCCGTCGCCGCGGCCCTCGCTCCGGTCCCCCGCTCGCCCGCGCGGCGCGCGGCGGGGACCTCCGGAGCGCCGGTGTGCCCGGGCGCGGGAAGGGGGTGCCCGGGGGCTCCGGAGTCGTCGTGGGTGCTGCTCACCTGACGTCGGCTTCTTCCGTGGGTTCGAGAGGGGCGGGAAGGTCAGTCACGGGAGGAACCCGAGGTGTCCTGCGGCAGGAGCCACCGGCGGAGCCGCGCGATCAGGTCGTTCGCGTCGACGGGCTTGGTGACGTAGTCGCTCGACCCCGAGGCGATGCTCTTCTCCCGGTCGCCGGGCATGGCCTTGGCTGTGACGGAGATGATCGGCAGGTCCGCGTACTGGGGCATGTTCCTGATCTCCGCGGTCGCGGCGTACCCGTCCAGTTCGGGCATCATGACGTCCATCAGGATGAGGTCGATGCCCGGGGTGCTCATCAGGGTGTCGATGCCCTTGCGCCCGTTCTCGGCGTGCAGGACCCGGATGCCGTGGAGTTCGAGGATGCCGCTGATCGCGTACAGGTTGCGCGGGTCGTCGTCGACGACCAGGACGGACCGGTCGGCGAGGCTGGGATCGATGTACGTGTGTTCCGCCGGGGCCGGTTCGCCCTCGGGCCGGACGAGGGGGAGCACGTCCCCGAGCCGGTCCACCGACAGGTGCAGGGTGATCCGTTCGCGGAGTTCGTCCAGGCTGGAGAGCACCTCCAGGCGCTGACCGGTCGCGTGCCGGGCCACTTCCCGCTGCTGCTCCCCGGTCATGCGCCGGTTGTCGTGGGCCAGTACCGGCAGGGAGGCCAGGGCCGAGTCCCCCGCCATGGCCCGGAGGAAGCTCAGGGCCTCGCCGCTGGAGCCCAGTTCGAGGACCACGCAGTGGAACGGGGACTGGGCGAGCACGGCGGCGGCGTCCGCGGCGGTCACGGCGGCGACCACCTCGACCTGGTCGGAGGGTCCCGCGGTGGCCCGCCCGGCGATCAGATCGGACGCGGCGCTCTCGGCGACGAGGCTGAGGAGACCGTTGCTGCGCTCCTCGATCACCAGGAGCCGCCGGGGATGGCGGTCCTGCGCCGCGTCGGCGGCGGCGGGCGCCCCCCCGACGAAACGGACCACCAC
>NZ_JBEOXU010000128.1:0-18009 GCF_040296725.1 Streptomyces sp. NPDC002044 | reverse complement strand
TGGAAGTCCTCCAACGACGGATCCTGCTCCTGAAGCATCGTCCCCATCGCACCATCCGCGACCACCACACGGGTGGCCAGCGCCTCACGGAGGGCATCGGCCCGGGTCTGGGTGTCAGCGGGCGGGTTCGGCAACGAGGCCATGCTTGAGCTCCCTGGGATGCGACGGCTGTCGGCTTTGCACCCCCTCGGTGTCAAGGGTGCACGCGGTCAGGGTAACCGTGTGTCCCGGGCCCCGGTGGGGTTGTCCCACGTGGCGGACTGCATTCTGTGGCGGGGGCCGGGCGGGGCGCGGGGGTCCGCGGAACATCCGGAGTTCCGGTCGGCCATGCGCGAGGTCGGCATCGACCGATACTGTTCAGCATTGTCGAACCTCATCTACACAGTCAGTATGGACAGCAACGTCAGCAGGAGGCTGCGCGATGGCACGGAACATCCAGTCGCTCGAACGAGCCGCTGCGATGCTGCGGCTCCTGGCCGGCGGTGAACGCCGGCTGGGCCTGTCGGACGTGGCCTCCTCCCTCGGCCTCGCCAAGGGGACGGCTCACGGCATCCTGCGCACCCTGCAGGCCGAGGGCTTCGTGGAGCAGGACGCGGCCTCCGGCCGGTACCAGCTGGGCGCGGAGCTGCTGCGCCTGGGCAACAGCTATCTCGACGTTCACGAGCTGCGCGCCCGCGCCCTGGTCTGGACGGACGACCTGGCCCGGGCGAGCGGCGAGAGCGTGTACGTGGGCGTGCTGCACAAGAGCGGGGTGCTGATCATGCACCACGTGTTCCGGCCCGATGACAGCCGCCAGGTGCTGGAGGTCGGGGCGATGCAGCCGCTGCACTCGACCGCGCTGGGCAAGGTGCTGTCGGCGTACGACCCGGTCGCGCACACGCAGGCGGTGGAGGTGGAGCGCGAGGCGTTCACCCCGCGGACCGTCACGGACGGCGCCGGCTTCGAGGAGATCCTGGACCTGACCCGGGCCCGCGGCTGGGCCGCCGACGTCGAGGAGACCTGGGACGGCATCGCCTCCGTGGCGGCCCCCATCCACAACCGGCGCCGCATGCCGGTGGGCGCGGTGGCGGTCGCGGGGGCCGTGGAGCGGGTCTGCGGGGAGGCCGGAGAGCCCCGTGCGGCCCTCATCGCGTCCGTACGGGACTGTGCGCGCGCCGTTTCACGCGATCTCGGCGCAGGCCGGTTCTAGGGCCCGCATAGCCCCTACCAGGCCCTTCTCAGCCAGGGCCTGGCTTTTTCATGCCCTCTTTTCGTCACATCCCGACCATCCGATGGCCGGATTTGGCTGATCCCACCGAGCGGTAACGATCCGGCACTTTGGCCTGGCCGACCCTTGACGCAATCTTCATCTGGGCGGAAAACTGCCGTTCACCGGTCGGCATTGTCGAACACCTAACGGCAATACGCGTTAGGGTGGGGCAAGGCCAAGGGCCGGTGAAGCACTCACCGAGTGCGCGGAACCACCGGTGGGACCCGGTGTCCGCCCACCCCTGGACGTATGACAAAGGAGTCGCGGGTGTCCAGCTCCGACATCTTCATCGGCGAGACCATCGGTACCGCCCTGCTCACTCTGCTCGGTGGCGGCGTCTGCGCCGCCGTCACCCTCAAGAGCTCCAAGGCCCGCAACGCGGGCTGGCTGGCCATCACGTTCGGCTGGGGTTTCGCCGTCCTGATCGCCGCGTACGTCTCCGCACCGCTCTCCGGCGCGCACCTCAACCCGGCGGTCACCGTCGGCATCGCCGTCAAGGACGGCGTCTGGGGCGACGTTCCGGTCTACCTCGCCGGACAGCTCCTCGGCGCGATGATCGGCGCGGTCCTGATGTGGATCACGTACTACGGCCAGTTCCGCGCCCACCTGGCGGACCCGGAGCACATCCGCGACGCGAAGCTCGGCCCCGAGGACCCGCACCCGCACGACCAGGCCGGTCCGGTGCTCGGCATCTTCTCCACGGGCCCCGAGATCCGCAACACCGTCCAGAACCTCGCGACCGAGATCATCGGCACCGCCGTCCTGGTCCTGGCCATCCTGACCCAGGGCCTCCAGGACGACGGCAAGGGTCTCGGCGTCATCGGCGTCCTGATCACCTCGTTCGTGGTCGTCGGCATCGGCCTCTCGCTGGGCGGCCCGACCGGCTACGCGATCAACCCGGTCCGCGACCTCGGCCCCCGCATCGTCCACTCCCTGCTGCCGCTTCCCCACAAGGGCGGCTCCGACTGGGGATACTCCTGGATCCCGGTGGTCGGCCCGCTCGTCGGTGCCGTCATAGCCGGTGGTCTGTACAACATCGCGTTCGCCTGATCAGCATCGGCAGCGATCGCAAGATCCGCACCGCCCCCTGATTCCGCCTACTCACGACCTGCCAGGAGCAGCCACATGACCAGCAGCACCGGCCCCTTCATCGCCGCGATCGACCAGGGCACCACCTCCTCCCGCTGCATCGTGTTCGACCGCGACGGCCGCATCGTCGCCGTCGACCAGAAGGAGCACGAGCAGATCTTCCCGAAGCCGGGCTGGGTCGAGCACGACGCCACCGAGATCTGGACCAACGTCCAGGAGGTCGTCGCCGGGGCCATCGCCAAGGCCGCCCAGGACGTTCCGGGCTTCACGTCCGCCGACGTCAAGGCCGTGGGCATCACCAACCAGCGCGAGACCACCCTCATGTGGGACCGCCACACCGGCGAGCCCGTGCACAACGCGCTCGTCTGGCAGGACACCCGCACCGACGCCCTGTGCAAGGAGCTCGGCCGCAACGTCGGCCAGGACCGCTTCCGCCGCGAGACCGGCCTGCCGCTGGCGAGCTACTTCGCCGGCCCGAAGGCCCGCTGGCTGCTCGACAACGTCGAGGGCCTGCGCGAGCGCGCCGAGGCGGGCGACATCCTCTTCGGCACCATGGACTCGTGGGTCATCTGGAACCTGACCGGCGGCGCCCAGGGCGGCGTGCACGTCACCGACGTCACCAACGCCTCGCGCACCATGCTGATGAACCTGCACAACCTCACGTGGGACGAGCGCATCGCCGAGTCCATGGGCGTCCCGCTCAACGTCCTGCCGGAGATCCGCTCCTCCGCCGAGGTCTACGGCGAGGTCAAGGAGGGCGTCCTCGCGGGCGTCCCCGTCGCCTCGGCGCTCGGTGACCAGCAGGCCGCCCTGTTCGGCCAGACCTGTTTCGCCGAGGGCGAGGCGAAGTCCACGTACGGCACCGGCACGTTCATGCTGATGAACACCGGCGACAAGATCATCAACTCCTACAGCGGCCTGCTGACCACGGTCGGCTACCAGATCGGCGACGCGAAGCCGGTCTACGCGCTGGAGGGCTCCATCGCCGTCACCGGCTCGCTCGTCCAGTGGATGCGCGACCAGATGGGCCTGATCAAGTCCGCGGCCGAGATCGAGACCCTGGCCTCCTCCGTCGAGGACAACGGCGGCGCGTACTTCGTGCCGGCCTTCTCCGGCCTGTTCGCCCCGTACTGGCGCTCCGACGCCCGCGGCGTGATCACCGGCCTCACCCGGTACGTCACCAAGGCGCACATCGCCCGTGCCGTCCTGGAGGCCACCGCCTGGCAGACCCGCGAGATCACCGACGCCATGACCAAGGACTCGGGCGTCGAGCTCGCCGCCCTCAAGGTCGACGGCGGCATGACCTCCAACAACCTGCTGATGCAGACGCTCTCGGACTTCCTGGACGCCCCCGTGGTGCGCCCGATGGTCGCCGAGACCACCTGCCTCGGCGCCGCCTACGCCGCCGGCCTGGCCGTCGGCTTCTGGCCCGACACCGACGCCCTGCGCGCCAACTGGCGCCGCGCGGCCGAGTGGACCCCGCGCATGCCCGCCGAGCAGCGGGACCGCGAGTACAAGAGCTGGCTCAAGGCCGTCGAGCGGTCCATGGGCTGGGTCGACGACGAAGACGCCACCAGCTGACCGTACGGCCGGCGCAATCGACGAGTAAGTAGGAGTCAACGGATATGAGCACCCCGCAGAGCGTTCCCACCCTGGGTACGCACCCGACCGCCGGCTCGAACCCGAGCCGCGCCGAGACCCGTGAGCAGTTGGCCAAGGCCACGTACGACCTGCTGGTCATCGGCGGTGGAATCCTGGGCACCTCGGTGGCCTGGCACGCCGCGCAGTCGGGTCTGCGGGTCGCCATGGTGGACGCCGGCGACTTCGCCGGCGCCACGTCCTCCGCCTCCTCCAAGCTCGTCCACGGCGGCCTGCGCTACCTCCAGACCGGCGCGGTCAAGCTGGTGGCCGAGAACCACCACGAGCGCCGGGTCCTGGCCAAGGACGTGGCCCCGCACCTGGTCAACCCGCTCACCTTCTACCTCCCCGTCTACAAGGGCGGTCCGGTGGGCGCGGCCAAGCTGGGTGCGGGCGTCTTCGCCTACTCCGCCCTCTCGGCCTTCGGCGACGGCATCGGCAAGGTCATCTCGCCGGCCCGTGCCGCCGCCGACAACCCGGGTCTGAAGACGGACAACCTCAAGGCCGTCGCGGTCTACTACGACCACCAGATGAACGACTCCCGCGTCGCCGTCATGACGGTCCGCGCGGCCGTCGAGTCGGGTGCGGTCGTCCTGAACCACGCCGAGGTCACCGGACTGCGCACCACGCGCGGCCGGGTCTCCGGCGCCGAGCTCAAGGACCGTCTGGACGGCACCGAGTTCGGGGTCGACGCGCGCGTCGTGCTCAACGCCACCGGCCCGTGGGTGGACCACCTGCGGCGCATGGAGGACAAGCACTCCATGCCGTCGATCCGCCTCTCCAAGGGCGCGCACATCGTCATGAAGCGCACGTCGCCGTGGAAGGCCGCCATGGCCACCCCGATCGACAAGTACCGCATCACCTTCGCCCTCCCCTGGGAGGACCAGCTGCTGCTCGGCACCACCGACGAGGTGTACGAGGGCGACCCGGCGGACGTGCGCGCCACCGAGTCCGACATCCAGCAGATCCTGGACGAGGCGGCCTTCTCCGTGAAGGACGCGGACCTGGACCGCTCGCTGATGACGTACGCCTTCGCGGGCCTGCGGGTGCTGCCCGGCGGCCCCGGCGGCGTCGAGAAGGCCAAGCGTGAGACGGTCGTCTCCGAGGGCGCCGGCGGCATGCTGTCGGTGGCCGGCGGGAAGTGGACCACGTACCGCCACATCGGCCGCGTGGTCATGGACAAGCTGGCGAAGCTCCCGGGCAGCCCGCTGACCGAGGACATGGAGCCGGCGAAGTCGCTCGTGCGCCGGATCCCGCTGCCCGGTGTCGCCAACCCGAACGCGGTCGCGCACCGGCTGCTGGTGGACCGCGAGCCCGGCTCCCGGATGGACCCGCTGACCGCGCGCCACCTGGCCTCGCACTACGGCTCGCTCGCCTTCGACATCGCGCGCATCGCCAACGAGAACCCGGCGCTGGCCGAGCGCATCCACCCGGACGGCCCGGAGATCTGGGCGCAGGTCGCCTACGCCCGCGACAACGAGTGGGCGCAGACGGTCGACGACGTGCTGCGCCGGCGTACGACGGTGACGGTCCGCGGTCTGGACGACGCCTCCGTGCGCGCCCGGGTCGAGGAGATGCTGGGCCACAAGGCATAGCTCGCGCGCAGGTGGGGAAGAGGGGCGGTTCCGAGGGGAACCGCCCCTCCGTCGTGGGCTGTGGCCGATGTCCCTTCAAGGCTTAGGCTGACCCCCGTACGCAAGGGAACTTCGGAAGGAGACCTGGGTGATCGAGCTTGAGGGCGTGCCCGAGCTGATCGACCCGGTCATGGTGGCCGCGTTCGAGGGCTGGAACGACGCGGGTGACGCCGCCTCCGGCGCGGTCGCGCACCTGGACCGGGAATGGAAGGGCGAGGTGTTCGCGGCGCTCGACGCCGAGGACTACTACGATTTCCAGGTCAACCGGCCGACGGTGTGGCTGGACAACGGGGTACGGAAGATCACCTGGCCGACGACACGGCTGTCGGTGGTCCGGATCGGCGGCGCGAAGCCGCGCGACCTGGTGCTCGTACGGGGGATCGAACCGTCCATGCGGTGGCGGTCGTTCTGCAACGAGATCCTCGGCTTCGCCCACGAGCTGGGCGTGGAGATGGTGGTCATCCTGGGGGCGCTGCTCGGGGACACGCCGCACACGCGGCCGGTGCCGGTGAGCGGGGTCACCTCGGACGCGGACCTGGCCCGGACGATGGACCTGGAGGAGACGAAGTACGAGGGCCCGACGGGCATCGTGGGCATCCTCCAGGAGGCGTGCACGCACGCGGGGGTCCCGGCGGTGTCGCTGTGGGCGGCGGTGCCGCACTACGTGTCGCAGCCGCCGAACCCGAAGGCGACGCTGGCCCTGCTGAACCGGCTGGAGGACCTGATCGACATCCGGATCCCGCTGGGCGAACTGCCGGAGGACGCCCGGGCGTGGCAGCTGGGCGTCGACCAACTGGCGGCCGAGGACAGCGAGGTGGCGGAGTACGTCCAGACGCTGGAGGAGGCGCGGGACACCGCCGACCTGCCCGAGGCGTCGGGCGACGCCATCGCCCGGGAGTTCGAGCGGTACCTGAGGCGGCGGGACCCGTCCGCCGCCGCGGAGCCGGGGGACGCGGCGTACCTGCGGGATCCGTCCGGCGGGCTCCCCCGGGGGCCGAAGCGCAAGCCGGAGGTGACCGGGGAGGATCCGCAGCCCCCGGCCGTGGCTCCGCCGGAGGAGGACACCCCGGAGCCCCCGGAGGCGTAGCCCGTGCGGGCCGCTTCCCGGGGTCCGGGGGCAGCGCCCCCGGACCACGGTCCGCAGGTGGGCTACAGGGCCACGCCCAGGAGGGCGTCGACGGTACGGGAGACCAGGCCCGGGGCGGACTCGTCGTCGCCACCCGCGGCCAGCTGGAGTTCCACCCAGCGGTCCACGGCGGCCAGCGCCGCCGGGGCGTCCAGGTCGGCGGAGAGGGCCGCGCGGACCTCTTCCACCAGGGCGTCCGCGGCGAGTCCGTCCGGCCGGGACACGGCCGCGCGCCAGCGCTCCAGGCGGGCCACGGCCTCGGCGAGCACCGCGTCCGTCCACTCCCAGTCGGCCCGGTAGTGGTGCGACAGGAGCGCGAGGCGGATGGCCGCCGGGTCGACGCCGTCCCGCCGCAGGGCGGACACGAAGACCAGGTTGCCCCGGGACTTCGACATCTTCTCGCCGTGCAGGGCCACCATGCCCGCGTGGACGTACGCCTTGGCCATCGGGAACTCGCCCGTCAGGACCTGCGCGTGCGAGGCGCCCATCTCGTGGTGCGGGAACACCAGGTCGGAGCCGCCGCCCTGGATGTCGAAGCCCATGCCCAGGTGGTCCAGGGCGATGGCGACGCACTCGATGTGCCAGCCCGGTCGGCCGCGGCCCAGTGAGCCGCCGTCCCAGCTGGGCTCGCCCGGGCGGGCGGCCATCCACAGCATCGGGTCGAGCGGGTTCTTCTTCCCCGGCCGTTCCGGGTCGCCTCCGCGTTCGGCGGACAGCAGCCGCATCGCCTCGGCGTCGAGGTGCGAGACCCCGCCGAAGTGGGGGTCGGACTCCACGGAGAAGTAGACGTCGCCGTCCAGGTCGTAGGCGGCGCCCGCGTCGCGCAGCCGCTCGACCAGCGGCACGATGCCGGGTATGGCCTCGACGGCTCCGATGTAGTGCTGCGGCGGCAGCATGCGCAGGGCGGTCATGTCCTCGCGGAAGAGCGCGGTCTCGCGCTCGGCCAGCTCGGTCCAGTCGTGGCCGTCGCGCTGGGCCCGCTCCAGAAGCGGGTCGTCCACGTCCGTGACGTTCTGGACGTAGTGAACCTGCCTCTTGGTGTCGAGCCACACGCGCTGCACGAGGTCGAACGCGTTGTAGGTCGCCGCGTGACCGATGTGGGTCGCGTCGTACGGCGTGATGCCGCAGACGTAGATTCGGGCGACGGGACCGGGGGCGAGGGTGATCGTCCCCTGAGTCGCGGTGTCGTGGATCTGGAGGTCGCGGCCCTTGCCAGGCAGGGCGGGGACCTCAGAAGCGGGCCAGGCATGCATGGCACGAGCGTAACCGGACGGATGTTCCGGAAACGAACCGGACCAGCACTGTTGTCTTGATCGACTCTCTTGCGGTCTGGCCGATTCTGTGCGTATCGAGACTGGCCGGATCAGACCGGTGGCCAGGGGATCGCCGGCCACTGCCCCGACGGCTTGGGGTGGGTCCCGGAGCGCAGCAGCTGCTCCACCCGGTCCCGTACGGCGGCCAGCTCGGCCGCGGTGACCAGTTCCGCCAGCCGGGTGGCGAGCGGCGCCCCGTCGGCCAGATGCGCGCCGAGCGAGGCCAGGACCTCGCGGGCCTCGTCCGTGAGCGGCTCCCCCGCCCACCCCCACAGGAGCGTGCGGAGCTTGTCCTCGGTGTGGAAGGTCACTCCGTGGTCGATGCCGTAGAGGCGTCCGTCGGCCGTGGGCAGCAGGTGACCGCCCTTGCGGTCGCCGTTGTTGATCACGGCGTCGAGGACGGCCATGCGGCGCAGCCGCGGGTCGTCCGCGTGCACGAGCAGGGCGGTGCGGCCCTCGCCGACCTCGGCCAGGGCGACGGGCTTCCAGCCCTCCGCCGCCTCCTCGCCCTCGACGAGCGCGAGGAGCCCGCTGCCCGGGCCGCCGTCCGTGATCCCGTCACCGCCGGCCTCCTCGTCCGGGTCGGGCGAGTCGATCCAGCGCTGGACCATGCCCTCGCCGTACGGTCCGTCGCGCAGGACGGTCTCCGGTACGAGGCCCCAGCCGGTGGCCTCGGAGACCAGGTAGGCGGCGACCTCGCGCCGGGCGAGGTTCCCGTCGGGGAAGTCCCACAGCGGCCGCTCGCCCTTGACCGGTTTGTACACGCAGTCGGCGGTGGTGCCCTCGTACGCGACCGTGCACAGCAGGACGGCGTTGGACGCCTCCCGGATGCGGCCGACGACGGTCAGCTCGCCCCGGGCGAGCAGGTCCTCGTGTTCCCCCGTGACGCTCACGCCTGGCGCCGGTAGCCGTTCTGGCGCGGGCACACGTGCCCCTCCGGGTCCAGCGGCAGGCTGCACAGCGGGCAGGGCGGGCGCCCGGCGTTGACCACGTCCAGGGCGCGCTTGGCGAAGGCCCGGGCCTGGGCGCCGCTGAGGCGGACCCGCAGCATGGGCGGGCCGTTCTCCTCGTCCTGGAGCAGCCGCTCCTCGGCCTCGGCGAGGTCCTCGTCGGAGTCGGCCTCCACCTCCACCAGGGCCTGCGCCTCGACGATCATCCGCTGCTCCTCGCCGTCCCAGGCCAGGGCCATGGTGCCGACGCGGAACTCCTCGTCGACGGGGACGTCCAGGGGCGCGGTGTCGGACGCTTCCGCGGGGGCGACGGCCGGGACCGGGGCGTTGCCCCCGGTGCGCCGCACGACCTCGTCCAGCAGCTCGTCCATCCGCTCGGCCAGCGCCGCGACCTGGGTCTTCTCCAGGGAGACGCTGGTGACGCGGGGGCCGGAGGAGGCCTGCAGGAAGAACGTACGGCGTCCCGGAAGGCCGACCGTGCCGGCCACGAAGCGGTCCGGGGGGTCGTAGAGGAACACCTGACGGGGCACGTCCAGTCTCCAAGTCTCGGCGGCGGGGGCAGTCCTGCGCCCCGGTGTGGGCCCGACCACCCTACTGCGCCGTTCGATCACACGGCGCCCGCACCGCCCCCCACGACGGCGTCGTCGCCGTTGCCGCCGCCGGTGCGCGCCTCCGCGGCCCCGGGCTCCTCGGCGTCGTCGGAGGCGGGGCTCGGCACGAGCGCGCCGAAGTCCCCGGTGTCCCCGAGCCGGAACACGTACGGCCGGATCGGGGTGTACCTGATCGCGGTGACCGAGCAGGGGTCGACGTGGATGCGCTGGAAGAGGTCCAGGTGCATGCCCAGGGCGTCGGCCACGAGGGACTTGATGATGTCGCCGTGCGAGCACATCAGGAAGACGGCGTCGCTCCCGTGCTCCTCCTCGATCCGCGCGTTCCAGTCCCGTACGGCGTCCACGGCGCGGGCCTGCATGGCGCGCATGGACTCGCCGCCGGGGAAGGCGACGGCGGAGGGGTGCTGCTGGACGATCTTCATCAGCGGTTCGTCGGACAGCTCGGAGAGCTTGCGGCCGGACCAGTCGCCGTAGTGGCACTCGCCGATACGCTCGTCGGTGTGCGGCTCCAGCCCGGGCCGGGCGGCCAGCAGCGGTGCGAGCGTCTCCCGGCAGCGTTGCAGCGGGCTGGTGACGACGGCGGCGAGCGGCACCCCCGCCAGCCGCCCGGGCAGCGCGGCGGCCTGTTCGGCGCCGCGCTCGTCGAGCGCCACCCCCGGGGTCCATCCGGCGAGCAGTCCGGCGGTGTTGGCGGTGGACCGCCCGTGTCGTACGAGGATCAGCGTGGCCATGGCGCAAGGGTAAGCGGTGGCGCCGGTGTGCGGGCGGGCCGCCGGCGGGGAACAATGCCCGGGTGATTGTGGACTGCGCGATGTACCGGAACGGCCGTCGGTCCGAGGCTCCCCAGGACTTCTCCGACGCCCTCGACGAGGCGCGGGCGTCCGGTGACTCCTTCCTGTGGGTCGGCATGCACGAACCGTCGGAGAAGGAGTTCGACCACGTCCGCGCGGAGTTCGGGCTGCACCCGCTGGCGGTGGAGGACGCGCTGACCGCCCACCAGCGGCCGAAGCTGGAGGTCTACGACGACTCGCTGTTCGTGGTCCTCAAGCCGGTGCGGTACGACGACACGACCGACACGGTTACCGCGGGCGAGCTGATGGTGTTCATCGGCGACTGCTTCGTCGTCACGGTCCGGCACGGCGAGGGCGCCCCGCTGGCCGCCGTACGGCAGCGGCTGGAGCAGGAGCCGCAGGTCCTGCGGCACGGCCCGACGGCGGTGCTCTACGCGGTGTCCGACGCCGTGGTCGACCACTACATCGAGGTGGCCGCCGAGCTCCAGGCCGACCTGGAGGAGCTGGAGGCGGAGGTCTTCGCCCCGAACGCCTCCGACACCAAGAACACCGCCGCCCGGATCTACGGGTTCAAGCGGCAGGTGCTGGAGTTCCGCCGGGCGACGAGCCCGCTGCTCCAGCCGATGGACCGGCTCGCGTTCGGGGGCGTGCCGTTCGTCCACGAGCACGCGCGGCCGTTCTTCCGGGACGTGGCCGACCACCTGACCAAGGCGAACGAGTACATCGAGGGCCTGGACCGGCTGCTGTCGGACGCGCTCTCCGCGCACCTGGCGCAGATGGGGGTCCGGCAGAACGACGACATGCGCAAGATCTCGGCGTGGGCGGCGATGGCGGCGGTGCCGACGATGGTGGCGGGGATCTACGGGATGAACTTCGACCACATGCCGGAGCTGAGGCACACCTGGGGCTATCCGGCGGTGCTCGTGCTGATGGCGGGCCTGTGCCTGGGTCTGCGCCGGACGTTCAAGCGCCGCGGCTGGCTGTAGCCCGCCCTCCGGCCCGCGCGGGTTACGCCGCGGTACGGGCGCGGCGGGTGCGGGACGCGGCAGGCGGGGCGCGGGCCGCCGCTACGCGAACTCGGGCGCCGAGGTCGGGGCCCCGCCCAGGGCGTCGCGCCGTTCGGGCATGCTCAGGCGCACCATGCGGTGCCAGCCGCTGAACCGCTCGTACGCGTGCGTCCCGCGGATCCCGGCGGCGAGCAGGGCCGCCTTCGGCGCGGGCCAGGCCAGCAGCCGGCCCATGTGGTCCATGACGGCGAGGCTCACGTCCCGGTAGACGCCGATCTCGGTGAGCGCGCTCTCCCGGAGCACCCGGTGGATGGTCCGGCCGTGGCCCGCGCGGGCCAGGCGCAGCAACTCCTCGTGGCAGTAGGCGAGGTGGTTGTCCTCGTCGTTGCTGATCATGCGGACGGCCCTGCCGATCTCGGGGTCGTCGCCGAAGCAGCGCACGAGCATGACCATCTGGTCGGCGGCGCGCTGTTCGGTGACGCGGCTGTGCGCGAGGTAGACCAGGATGTCCTCCTCGGTCAGCGGCTCCTCGCGGCGGAGCTTGTCGTGGGCCAGGCCGATGCCGCGCCGCTCCAGCAGCATCGTGTAGTCGGTCTCGGGCGGGACGGGGACCGCCGGCAGGCCGCGCTTGCGGAGCAGGGCGTTGAAGATCCGCCCGTGTTTGTCCTCGTCGGCGCCGTGCCGGGTGATCTTGGGCGCGAGATCGCGCATGCCGTCGGGTACCAGGGCGGCGATCCGGGCGTTCTCCCAGCCGCCCTGGGACTCTCCGCTGGCGGCGACGGAGCAGAACAGCTGGAAGGCTTCGTCGTTGTCGACGATCTCCTGGAACAGGCTGCGGGCAGAGAGCATGTACCGAGTCAAACGCCGCTGCCGGGAGCGGGCAACCGAGGCGTCGCGCCGCTCGTCCGAATGAACGAACCCGGACGTTGGGCCCCGCCGCGTAACCCCGCGGGCTCCCGGCCCGTTGTTCGCGGTGTCGGCCGTGGCGGGGAAGACCCCCCGAGCCCCCACCACGGCCGCAGACCTCTCCGCGCAAACGCGGCCCCGCACACCCCGCTCGACGGGCGCGCGGGGGCCGCGCCCGACGGCTTACGCCAGTCCGGCGAGTTCCATGGCCTCGGTCCCGGCGCGCAGGGCGGCGAGGCGCTCCTCGCGGGTGAAGCCGGCGGGCGCGAGGGTGAGCGTGGTGACCCCGGCCTCCGCGTAGGCCCGCATCCCGTCCGCGATCCGCTCCACCGGGCCGAGCAGGGCGGTCGAGTCGATCAGCGAGTGCGGGACGGCCGCGGCCGCGCCCGTCTTGTCGCCGGCCAGGTACTTGTCCTGGATCTCCGCGGCTTCCTTCTCGTATCCCATGCGCTGGGCCAGCTGGTTGTAGAAGTTCTGCTTCCGGCTGCCCATGCCGCCGACGTACAGGGCGGTGTACGGGCGGAACACGTCGGCGAGGGCGTGCACGTCGTCGCCGAGGGCCAGCGGCACGGTCGGACACACGTCGAAGCCGTCCATGGTGAGCCCGGCCTTCTCGCGGCCCGCCCGGATGTGGGTGAGCGCGGTGGACTCCAGGTGCTCGGCGGCCGGGAAGATCAGCAGCGCGCCGTCGGCGATCTCGCCGGTCTGCTCCAGGTTCTTCGGGCCGATGGCGGCGATGTAGAGCGGGATGTGCTCGCGCTCGGGGTGCACGGTGAGCTTGAGCGGCTTGCCCGGGCCGCCGGGCAGCGGCAGGGTCCAGTGCTCGCCCTCGTAGGAGAGGCGCTCGCGGGTCATCGCCTTGCGGACGATCTCCACGTACTCCCGGGTCCGCGCGAGCGGCTTGTCGAACTTGACGCCGTACCAGCCCTCGGAGACCTGCGGGCCCGAGACGCCGAGGCCGAGGCGGAAACGGCCCCCGGTGAGGGAGTCG
Organism: Streptomyces sp. NPDC002044; assembly: GCF_040296725.1. Taxonomy (NCBI): domain Bacteria; kingdom Bacillati; phylum Actinomycetota; class Actinomycetes; order Kitasatosporales; family Streptomycetaceae; genus Streptomyces; species Streptomyces sp. NPDC002044. Next base: position 4,704 of record NZ_JBEOXU010000128.1, on the reverse strand, counting down.
AGGGTGGCCGCCGTCATGGCCGTCATCGCGGGCTGGCGGGCCGGGATCTGGAGGATCGCCGAGCCGACGTCGATGCGTTCGGTCTGGGCGGCGACCCAGGCGAGCACGGTCGGGGCGTCGGAGCCGTACGCCTCCGCGGCCCAGCAGACGTCGTAGCCGAGCCGGTCGGCCTCCTGGGCGACGGCGAGGTTGTCGGCGTCCATGCCCGCACCCCAGTAGCCGAGATTGATGCCGAGCCGCATGTCGTCCCCTTACGCAGTACCGGTGTACCCATGAGTAACGTGGGTCTGCGGGGACTGTAGCGCGCCCGGCTCCGTGGCGGCAGTGCCCCAGTAGTCTCAGCGCTCATGGAGCAGAGGCATCTCGGCCGCACCGGACTGCGCGTTTCCCGGATCGGCCTCGGCACCCTGACCTGGGGCCGCGACACCGGCGGGGAAGCCGCCGCCGAGCAGGTGAAGACCTTCTGGGACGCGGGCGGCACCCTCGTCGACACCGCCGACGTGTACGGGGACGGGGAGGCGGAGTACCTCCTCGGGCAGCTCGTCGGGGGGCTCGTCCCGCGCCGGGACCTGGTGATCGCCACGAAGGCCGGCAGCGTGCCGCATCCGGACCGCCGGTTCGACGGCTCGCGCGGGCACCTCCTGGCCGCCCTCGACGCTTCCCTGGACCGGCTCGGCACCGACTACGTGGACCTGTGGCAGATCCACGCCTTCGACCCGGCGACCCCGCTGGAGGAGACCCTGCAAACCCTGGACCTGGCCGTGAGCAGCGGCCGGGCCCGGTACGCGGGCGTGGCGGGCTTCTGCGGCTGGCAGCTCGCGAAGGCGGCGACCTGGCAGCTCGCGGCCCCGGGGACGCGGACCCGGCTCGCGTCGGCCCAGATGGAGTACTCCCTCCTCCAGCGCGGCGTGGAGCGGGAGGTGCTGCCGGCCGCGCTCGACCTCGGCATCGGCCTGCTGCCCTCGTCCCCGCTGGGGCGCGGTGTCCTGACGGGCAAGTACCGCCGCGGCACGCCCGCCGACTCCCGGGGCGCGTCAGAGGCCCTGGCCGCGCTGGTGGACCCGTACCTGGACGAGGCGGCGGGCCGGATCGTGGACGCGGTGGTCACGGCCGCCCAGGGGCTCGGGGTGACCCCGATCCAGGTGGCCCTGGCATGGCTGCGGGACCGGCCGGGGGTGGTCGCCCCGATCGTCGGCGCGCGGACTTCGGATCAGCTCGCGGCGGCGCTGTCGGTGGAGGCCCTTAGTCTTCCGGTGGAGATCTGCCGGGCGCTGGACGACGTTTCGGCGCCCGTGCACCGCTATCCCGACCAGGACTGGAGCACGCTGTGAGCACGGACCCCGCCACGGAAACCCCCGAGGAGCCCGCCGACGGCACCGTCGGCCCGGAGGGTCCCACGGCATCCGAGCCCGCCCCGCCGGACTCCCCCACGGCCGAGGACGCCGCCGGGGAGGACCCCGAGGTGGCGCCCGGGGCCGTCGCGGAGGCGGCTGAGGAGCCCGCGGAGACCGCGGAGACCGGCACCGTCGCGGAGACGGCGGCGGAGCCGCAGGAAGCGGAGGCGGACGCGATGGTGCCGGACGGCACCGGTGACGCGGCGGCGGAGCCCGCGGCGGACGCGGCTTCGGCGGAGCCCGCCGCGCCCCCCGGGCTGAACGAGGCGCAGGCCGAGCTGGCCGCGCAGAAGGTCGAGCGGGAGCGCATCGCCCGCCGCAAGGCCGAACGGGACGCGCCGGTCGAGGCCGGGGCCAAGCTCAGCGGGCGGGCCGCAGACCTGCTGGCGGCCGTACGGGCCGTGGAGGGCGGGGCCGAGGCGCCCGCCGTGTACTTCGACGAGGCCCCCGCCGCGCCCCGGAAGGCGGCCCCCGCTCCCCCGGCCCCGCGCACGCCGGTGCCCACGGCCGCCCCCGCGGCGGCCCCGCAGGCGTCCGCCGGGACCGTCGACGCCGTACGGGCGGTCCTGGCCCGCGGCGGCGCCCCGGAGGACCTCGCCGCCCCGGTCGCGGCGGCCCTGGGCGACGGCGCGGCGCTGGAGCTGGCCGAGGACCCCTGGCGGCTGCTGTCGGTGCCCGCGGTGCGCCCGAGCCAGGCGGACGGCTTCGCCCGGGCCCTGCTGGGCTCCGAAGCCGGTCCCGGGGACGAGCGCCGCACCGCCGCGCTGCTGGGCTGGCTGCTGGCGCAGGCGGGCCTGAAGGGGCACACCGCGCTGGAGGCCCCGGTCCTGGAGAAGGCCCTGGCCCAGTACGGCGTTCCGGAGCCCGCCGAGGCCCTCGGCGAGGCGGTCGCCGACGGCTCGGTGCTGGTGTTCCACGAGCCGCTGGGCCCGCCGCCGGCGGAGGAGGACGCGGAGCAGCCGGTCCGCGTCCTCGTGGGTCTGGAGGGGGCCGCGATGGCCGAGGAAAGCCTGGCCGACGGCCTGGCCCGCGTCGCCAGCGCCCTCGACGGCCCGGCGGACTGGGAGAAGGCCGCCACCGGACCGGGGGCCGAGCTGATCCGCGCGGTCGCGGTCCACGGCGTGGTGGCCCACACGGGCGGTTCGGCGGCCCGTGCCGAACCCCTCGCCCTGCTGGCGGCCGCCCGGGAGCTGGGTCTGCGCGCCTGCCTGGCCGCGCACGCCCCCGGCGGCCCGGACTCCGTGACCGTGGCGGGGCTGCTGGCCGGCACGGAGGGGCCCGGGCGGGACGCCGACGGGCGGTTCGCGCTGGACCTGCTCGTGGTGCTGGACGCGCCGCAGCTCGACGTGGAGACGGCGGCCGCGCTGGTGGAGTCGGTTCCGGACGGGGCCCGGCTGGTGCTGTCCGGAGACACCGGGGTCCTCGGGTCCGCCGGGGCCGGGCGGGTCTTCGCCGATGTGCTGGCGGCCCGTACGTGCCCCGTGCTGGTCTCCCGGACCCCCGACCCGGGTCCGATCGGCGAGCTGGTCTCGGGGGTCGGGATCGGGGAGCTGTACCAGGTCGACGCCCCCGGCAAGGAGGTCGTCATCGTCCCGGTGCGCGACGCCGGCGAGGCCGTGCACCGCACGGTGCAGCTGGTGGCCGAGTCCGTGCCGCGGGCCTTCGGCGTCCCGGCGGACGGCGTGCAGGTGATCACCCCCGGCCACGGCGGCTCCGCGGGGACCCGGGCGCTGAACGCCGCCCTGAAGGAGCGGCTGAACCCCGGCCCCGGCCGGTTCGGCGGCTTCGACCCCGGCGACCGGGTCGTCCATGTGCCCTCGCCCGGGCGGGCGCTGCCCGCGCGGGTGGTGTCGGCCGACGCGGAGGGGCTGCACCTGGACCGCGCGGGCGAGCCGGTGGTCGTACCGAAGGATCTGGTCGAGGCCCAGGTGCGGCACGGCTGGGCGGTGACGGCGCACCAGGCCGTCGGGGCGCGCTGGCCGGCGGTGGTCGTCGTCCTGCCCGGCGACGCGGCGGAGTCCCTGTCGCGGGACTGGGTGTACACGGCGTTCGGGCGCGCGGAGCGGCACCTGTCGGTGGTGCACGGCGTGGACCAGGCACTGCCGCGGGCGGTGGCGGAGGTCCTGCCGAAGCCGCGTACGACCCGGCTGACGGGCCTGCTGACCGCGCTGGCGGCCTCGGCGCGGGAGCAGCCGCAGCAGCCGCAGTAGCCCGCAGCAGCCGTACGGCGACGCGCGCGCCGCGGCCCCCGCCCTTCTCGGCGGGGGCCGGCGGCCGGGTCAGGCCGGGGTCAGCCCCGGCTGGGCGCCTTCGTCCTCGCGGTCGTCGTCGGGCTCGTCGTCCGACTCGTCCTCGGGCTCGACCTCGTCATCGCCCTCGTCCTCGTCGAACTCGTCGGTCTCCTCGTCGAAGACGGAGCTGACGTCGAACCGGTGCAGCACGTCCTCCGGACCGGTGTGCTCGAAGGGCGAGTTCAGCCACTCCCCCGGTTCGGCCACCTCCTCCGAAGCCGCGATCCAGAGGGTCGAGTCCCCCTCCTCCAGACCGAACTCCTTGTAGCGGGAGGCGATCTCGTCGGGCTCGTACTCCCCGAAGAGCACGCCGAGCGCGCCCGCGGTACCGCCGTCGTGCACGAGCTCGGCGTCACGGTCGTGCGCGGCGACACGCTCGGCCTGCGCGATCAGCCGCGGCGGCTCGACCACGGCGTAGTCCCGGCGGATGAGCACGCTGAAGGCGGCCGGATCGGCGGGGCCGGCGTACGGGACGCCGTCCTCGGGCGTGGGGATCTCGAAGGGGGTGACCTCGTCGTAGCGGTCGTAGAGGAGCTCGTCGTACTCCTCGGCGGCGGCGGCGAGTTCGTTGAACGCGGCGTAGACGTCCGGGTCCTCGTCCCCGGTCCTGCGCTCGACCGCGGCGAGGTGACGGTCGAGTGCGGCCTTGACCGCCTCGGCGGCGGCGCGTACCTCGGCAACAGTGGGCAGAGCGGCATCAGACATGGAGTAGACGCTATCCGTAGCAGGGCTCTGCCCGCACAATAGATGCGATGCCGGAATACGAATTCGTCGACGTGTACGTGCCCCGCGGCGTCCCTCGCAAGGAGGCGACCCGCCTGCTGACCGATCATGCCGAGTACGGGAACTGGGAGCTCGACCGCCTGACCCTGCACCGGGACGGCAGCCGCCGTGTGCGACTGCGCCGCCGGATCATCCGCCAGGTCCGCGCGACCTGGTGAGGCCGGTGACGCGGGCCCCGGGGACGGGGCCGGCGGCCCCGGCGGCGCAGACGGCGCGGCGCGGCAACTGCGAGTGGT
>NZ_JBEOXU010000127.1:0-18153 GCF_040296725.1 Streptomyces sp. NPDC002044 | reverse complement strand
GCCGGGTCGGACGCCGGCGGGTCGGACGCCGCCGGATCGGACGCCGCCGGGTCCGGCGCAGCCGGGTCCGCCGCCGCGGTGCGCGGGTAGACGGCCGTGGCCGTGAGACACCGTCGTACGGTCCTGGGGGCGTGGCTGCTCGCCGCGCTGCTGCTGGCCGCCGGGCTGGCCCTGTTCCGCGCCGACCGCACCGGATCCGGGGAACCCGCGGCCGTCCCGTGCCCGGACAGCGCCCTGGAGTGCCCGGGAGGATCCGCCGCGCCGCCCCCCGCCCCCGCGAGCCCCTCCGCCGGCACGCCGGCGAGCCCGTCCGCCTCCGGCCCGGCGAGCCCGTCACCCCCGCCGGGCGCCCCCTCCGCCCCTGCCTCACCGGGGCCGGGGGGAACCCCCACCGGGAACACCGCCTGCTCCTCGCCCGGTGCGTGCGGATTCCCCGACGCGCGGACCACCGGACCCCGTATCCCGCTGGAGCGGCACGACACGGGCAACATGTCCGTCAAGACCGACGGCACGGTCATCAGGGGCTGGGACATCCGCGGTTCGCTCGACGTCTACGCCAACGACGTCACCGTCATCGACAGCCGGATCACCTCCGCCAACTGGTGGGGGATCAACCTGCGCCCCGGTTTCAGCGGACTGAAGGTGCTGCACACCACCATCACCGCGGTACCGGGCGAGGGCCCCGACAACGGAGGGGTGAACTACGCCGTCTCGAACATGGGCGGCAGCTCCGTCGAGGTCGGCTGGTGCGACGTGTCCGTGTTCGGCAACGCCCTGTCCATGGGGCAGGGTGACCTGCACGACAACTACGTCCACGACATCGTCGCGTTCCGCAACCTGGGCGGCGAGTGGCAGCACACCGACGCCGTGATCAGCGGCGGCGGCAACAAGGGCCGGCTGACCGTCCGCCACAACACCCTGCTCAACCCCGTCCCCGTCGACCAGGGAGCCACCGCCGCCGTCGGCCTGTTCGCCGACACCGGGGTCGTCTCCTCCGTCGTCGTCGACCGCAACTGGCTGGCCGGGGGAGCGTACGCCCTCTACGGCGGCGGCCCCGGCGCGACCGGCATCCAGGTCACGGACAACGTCTTCTCCACCCAGTACCACCCGGCCGCCGGCGCGTACGGGGCGGTGACCGCCTGGAACGCGGGCGGCGCCGGGAACCTGTGGCGGGGCAACCGCATGTCCGACGGCAGACCCGTCGTCCCCGAACCCGCCCCCTGATCCCGCCCCGCCCGGCCTCCAGGCCCCGGCCCCGAACGAGAGGTCACGATGCGCCGCATCGCCCGCGCCCCCTGGGAACTGCTCAAGCGGGCCTTCGGCTGGCTGGTGCTCTTCGAAGCCCGGAACAAGGTCCTGCTCGCGCCCTCCGCCCTGCGGCTGCGCCGCTTCGAGGACGCCGAGACCACCCGGCTCGCCGCCTCCCTGGGGCGTCCCCCGACCGCGCTGGTCGCCACCGTGATCGCCACGCACCGTCGCCCCGAGGCCCTGCGGGCGGCCGTCCGCTCGGCGCTCGCCCAGACGGTGGCCGACCAGGTGGTCATCGTCGTCGACGACGGAGCCGGACTGGCCGGACTCCCCGACGATCCACGGCTGTTCGCGGTGTCCCTGGCCCACAACACGGCCACCGCCGGAGTCGTGCGCAACGTGGGGATCCGGCTGACCGGATCGCGGTACGTGGCGTTCCTGGACGACGACAACCTGTGGGAGCCCGACCACCTGGAACAGGCCCTCGCGGTGCTGGAGCCGTCCGGCGGCCCCGACGCCGTGTACACCGCGCTGCGCAGGGTGCTGCCCGACGGCTCCGAACGCGACGTCCTGTCGGTGCCGTTCGACCGCCGCCGGGCCGCCCACGAGGCGTTCCTCGACACCAACGCCTTCGTGGCCCGCCGCAACCGGTCCCTGTACTTCAGCCGGCTGCGGCGCACCCCCGAGGTGCTGCCCCGCGAGGACTGGGAGCTGATCCGCCGCTACAGCCGCCGGTACGAGGTGCGCCACCTGCCCCGGCCCACCGTGCGCTACCTCGTCAACCCGGAGAGCTTCTACACGGCCTGGGACGGTACACGGCCCTCCGGGTGACCCGTCCCCGGCGGCCGGCCGCCCCGCCCGTCAGGGCCCGGGGGTGGCGCGCAGCGCGGACCGGCCGGCCAGTGCCCGGGCGGCCGCCAGGCTCGCGGGCCGCCCGAGCAGCGCCCGGGAGGTCTCCCGCAACAGGACGGCCGCGCGGAACGCGGCGGTCGCCGCGGCCCCGTGCCTGCGCCCGTACAGCCGTACGCGGTTCAGGGTCAGCAGGGTCCACAGGCGCGGCGAGACCTGGGAGTCCCCGCCGAGGTGGGTCGCGGAGGCGGCGGGCTCCAGCCGGGTGGCGAAGCCGCGGTCGCCGGCCCGCAGGCAGTACTCGGTCTCCTCCGAGTAGAGGAAGAAGGACTCGTCCCAGACCCCGCAGGCGTCCAGGCAGTCCCGCGAGAGCGCCATCAGCGCGCCCGTCGCCCAGTCCGCGACCGTCGCCCGCTCGTACGCGGACGGGTCGGTGACCAGCTCGCTCCAGAGCGGGAAGCGGCCGGCCCGGCGGTTGCCCAGCACCGCTTCGCCGAGCGCCCGCGTGACGCGCGACTCGCGCCGCAGCGAGTACACGGGGACGCGGCCGCCCTCCTCGTACAGCAGCGGGACGCTGATCCCGACCCGGCCGCCGCCGTCCAGCGGGACGTCGAGGGCGTCCACGAGCAGCTTGGCGCAGCCCTGCCGCATCCGGATGTCGGGATTGCACACCAGGGCGGCCCCGAAGCCGCCCTCCCAGGCGGCGGCGGCCCCGAGGGCGGCGTTCACCCCGGCGGCGTAGCCGGCGTTCCGGCCGGTCTGGACGATCGTCGTGTCCGGGGCCAGGGAGCGGACCAGCTCCACCGTGCCGTCGGCCGAGTCGTTGTCGGCGACGACGAGGCGATAGTCGACCCCGGCCATGCCCTCCGGCAGGGACGCGAGGAACTCCGGCAGTACTTCGGCGCTGTTCCAGGTGACGACGAGGACGGCTACGGGGCCGCCGCGATCCGGGACGGGGCCTGAGGATCCGGGGCGCGGTGACCGGGCACGAGGGGAGCCGGGGTGGCGGGAGGGCATGGGGACTCCACGGTTCGGGGCTTCGGCGCCGCGCGCCGGATGAAGCCGAGGTAACTGCCTCCGGCGGCGATCGTCAGGAAGAACATCCCGGCGAACATCGGGAAGCTGAGGGCGTCGAAGGTGGCGGCGCTGACCAGGGAGACGAGGGCTGAGGCGAAGAACGCCTGCCCCAGCTCGCGGTCCGACTCGCCGCCGGCCAGCCGGCGGATGGCGCCGCCCTGGTGGATGCCGGTGAGGAAGAGCGCCAGGAGCGCGACCAGCCCCAGGAAGCCCATCTCGGCCAGCGTCAGCATGTACTGGTTGTCGGTGAAGAAGTACAGCTCGGGCAGGAAGGTGCCGAAGCCCTGCCCGAACAGCGGGCGTTCGTCGAGGTACGGGACGATCGCGCTGTACTTGACGGTGCGGGCCTGGGTGCTGCTGTCTGAGTTCGACAGGAAGGACCCGAACAACGTGGTGATGGTGCCGATCAGACCGGGGACGATGACCTTGAAGCAGGCCACCGAGCCCAGCAGCAGGCCGATCGCGGCCCACCGGCGCTCCGGCTTCCAGCGCACCACCATCACCAGGACCACGATGAGCACCCCGATGATGGACGTCCGCGACACCGTCAGCGGCAGGGCACCGCCCATCAGGACCACCGGCGCCCAGCGGCGCCGGCCGCTCAGGTGGCGGCGTACCGGATCGAACGCCTGCTGCACGGCGAACGGCAGCAGCAGGGCGAGCATCCCGCCGAACTCCAGGGGCTGCGCCGTCGTGGAGCGCGGCCGGGTGAACGAGCCGCGGTCCAGGGTGGTGATCTGGGCGACGCTCGACTGGAGTCCGGGGATGCTGATGCGGTCGGCGATGTTCGTCGCCGTGAAGAAGTCGTAGTAGCCGATGGCGGCGACCACCGCCCCCATCACCACGGCCCGGCGCAGCAGGACGTCCAGCCGCTCCCGGGACTGGATCCCGGCGGAGACCAGCACCACCAGCGAGACCCAGACCAGCAGCCCGATCAGGCCGCGGTCCGCCGCGAGGACCTCCTTGTGCGAGCTGCCCCGCGACGCGTTCGCCAGGTACGAGGCCAGCACCGCGACCGCCAGCAGGCACATCACCACCCGGGGCAGCCGGGTGCCCGGCGCCGGCCGGATCCGCCCGGTGATCCAGGTGGCCAGGTACCAGAACAGGCACAGGAGCGCGAACACGTTGGCCGGGGTCCCCACACCGCCCATGCCCGGCAGGGTCAGGTTCGAGGGGATGAAGAAGGCCAGCGCCAGGTAGCCGGTCAGCAGCGCGGTGGCGTCCAGCGGCCGGCCCCGAGGCCGTCTGCGGGGCCGCCGCGCCGGCGCCCCGGCCGGGGCCGGTTCGCCCGTCTCCGGGGCGGCCCCGCCCGTCTCCGGGGCGGTCCCGCGAGCCTCCGCGGCGGCCCTTCCGCGCCCGCGGCGCCGGGCGGCGAGCAGGCTCTCCGCGACGAAGGACAGCGCGAACCCGGCGGTGGTGCCCAGGATGACCACGCCCAGCACCTGCTGGTAGCGGCTCTTGAGCTGCGGGACGGGGGTCTGCGGCAGCACCACGGGGGCGGTCTGCACGAAGTACGCGGGCTGGACCTCCGCGGCCGCCTGGAGCGCGTTGAGCTGCTCCCCGGCGAAGGCCGTGAGCGTGCTCGTCTCCTCCAGCACCTTCGCCCGGTCGAAGCCGGTGACGGTGAGCGTCAGCATCGGCCCGGAGGTGTTCGCGGCGAACCCGACGGTGTAGGGGTCCGTGACGCCCAGGCCCTGGAGGGCGCGGGCCGCGTCCGTCCCCGACAGCGTCCTGATCAGCACGTCCGCCGTCACCACCAGCGAACCGCCCGCGTTGGAGATGGGATTGCCGAAGGCGGGGGCCAGTTCGGCCACCGCGGTGGAGTCGAGCAGCGCCACGGAACTCTGCGACTGGTAGGCCACCGGCACCGACCGGTACAGGTGCAGGCCCGCGAGGAGGCTCAGGACCGTCAGGGGAACCATCACGTACCAGCGACGGCGCAGGACCGCGCCTATCTCACCGAGGGTCATGAACACCCCCGCGATATAAGGGATTTGATGGCGATGTGAGCACTGAACTGCGAGGATCGACCGCGATGGAAGGAATCCCCTTGTCGCCTGGTGAGTTGGTCCGCGCGCTGCGTCGGCGCTGGTACGTCCTGGTCGTGGCGGTGGCGCTGGCCGCCGTCGGAGCCCACCAGGTGCTCCGCCCCTCCCCGACGTACCTGAGCTCGGCGATCGTCGTCCTCAAACCACCGGTGACCGGGAGCCAGCCGAACCAGCTCGCCAACCTCCAGCCCCCGCTCGCCGCCGTCTCCTACGCGGCCGTGCAGCAGCTGGAATCGGCGGCCGGAGCGGCCGAGTTGAGCGCCGCCGGGGTCGACGGCACGTACCGGCTGATCCCGCGCAACAGCGGCACCAGCGTCACCCCCCGCTACCTGATCCCCTCGCTCCAGGTCCAGGCCGAGCAGGCCGATCCCATGGCGGCGGACGAAACCGTGCGCGCGATCATCGAGGTGTACACGAAGCACCTCACGGACGCGCAGACGCAGCAGGGGATACCGGCCTCGGCGCGGATGAGCGTCACCGTCCTCGTACCGCCCACGGCCGTCGCCCAGAACGGGACGAAGAGCCGTGGGCTCGCCGGGACGGCGCTGCTCGCCGCGGTCGCCGGGGTGGTGGCGGCCCTGTGGACCGACCAGGTCCTGACGCGCCGCGGCCGGCGCCGGCGCCGAGGCGCCGACGCCGGCCCGGACCGGCCGGCCGGGGACCGGGTCCCGGCCGCCGCGGCGTCCCGCTGAGGCGGCGGGACGCCCGGCCGTCCGGACGGAACGGGCCGACCGGGTCGAACGGGTCCAACGGGTGGAACGGGTGAATCGGTGGTGCTGGCGGTTCATCAGATCCCTCGGCGCTTCCAGGACTTCCACCACAGCCACTCGCGGCCCCGGTCGGCGACGGCCGAGAGCACCAGCGGCTGGAGGTACGGCATGACGCGCGCCCCGACGCGCCGCCGCAGGCGCAGCGCCCGGTACTCGGCGAGCGCGGCGTAGCCGGGCAGGCACTCGGCGGCGAACGCCTCCAGCTCCTCGACCGGCACCACACCCGTGCGGCCCCGGTCGTACGCGCGGTAGGCGCGGCGCAGCGCGTACCGGGCGAGCCGGGTGCGGGCCGCGAGCGACAGCCGGCCGGCCTCCGGGAGCAGCCCGGCGCACTTGACGAGCACCGAGTCGAAGGCGACGAGGCGCTGGCGCAGGTCGTCGAGCTGGCCGCCGAAGTCCGTGGTGGACATGTTGTCGCCGTGGACGCGGTAGAACGCCTGGTCGGCGCCCCGGACGTAGCCCACGTCGGCATGCGCGGCGAGCCGCATCCACATCTCGATGTCCCCGGCGTGCGGGAGGTCCGGATCGTAGCCGCCGACCTTGCGCTGGAGGCTGGTGCGGACGACCACCTCGGGCGAGGTGATGCAGCCGGTGCCCTCCCGGAAGCGCCGCTCCAGCCACCACCGGCCGGGGTAGACCACCGAACCGGTGCTCCGGGTGCGGGCCGCGGGCAGCGGGCCGCCGTGCCGGAAGCGCAGCGGCCTGCCGTAGCAGAAGCCGGCCTCCGGATGCGCGTCGAGCAGGGCCGCGGCCCGGACCAGGGCCCCGGGGACGAGGCGGTCGTCCGCCGAGAGCAGGGCGACGTAGTCCCCGTCTGCCCACTCCAGCAGCCCTTCGTTGTACGTCGCGATGTGGCCCCGGTTCTGTGCGTGGACCCGTACCTCGATCCGCGGGTCCGCGGCCGCCAGGGCGCGGGCGACGTCCGCGGAGTCGTCGGGGGAGGCGTCGTCGATGATCAGCACCCGGACGTCGACGCCCTCCTGTTCGTCCAGGACGCTCTTGACGCAGTCGGCCAGGAAGTGGCCGTACTTGTAGCAGGGGATCACCACGCTGACGGTGCTCACTGGCCGGACACCTCCGTGGAGCCGTCCGTCTGGACGCCGGACGGCGGCATGGTGGTGAACACGGGGCCGACCCAGTAGTTCACCGATCCGAAGGTGTTCGTCGGGAAGGCCGTGGCCGCCCCGTACTTGTAGAGGCCATTGGCGCCGCCGCTCCCGTCGGCCGGTGCCACCAGCGGGTAGGAGCGGTGCGCGGCGCCGAAGTAGCCGCCGTCCACCGAGTACCTGCCGTTCGGGGCGTGGTAGGAGGCCACGTACGTGGTGCCCGCGGTGATCGGGACCGGTGTGGTGAAGTGGAGCTGCTGCCAGCCCGACAGGGTCTCGCTGCCGAACGTGCCGGTGGCGAGGAGCGTGCCGGTGGCGGACCACAGGCTGCCGGTGTGGACGCCGGTGTTGCCGGGGCCCTTGTAGAAGGTGACGCCGGTGACGTAGCCGCTCACCGCGGACTGGAAACGGGTTCCCAGCTCCACCGAGTTGGTGTCGTCGCCCACGTTGGCGGTGCTCGGCTGGGCGGTGGGCCCCCACAGGGTGCACGGGCAGGTCACCGCGGGCGGACTCGCGCTGGTGGTGAAGTTCCACGTCAGCGGGGCCGCCATGGCGTTGCCCCACAGGTCGGAGGCTTGTACGGACGCCGTGTAGGTGGTGTTCAGGCCCAGTTCGCCCGACGGGGTGAAGGTCGCGCTGTTCGCGGCGCTGAGCACCTTCGTGCCCGGGATGGTGGCGCCGCCCGCGTCCTTCAGGGTGAACACCAGCGTGTCCGCGTCGATGCCCTCGCTGAAGGTGGCCTTCACGGCCGCCGTGATCGCGGTGCCGGTCGCCGAGGACTGCGGCGTGGTCGAGGTCACCGTCGGCGGAGTGGTACTCGCCGTGGCGGTGTCCAGGACCGCGTCCACCCAGTAGTTGCTGCCGGCCGAGGCCGTGGACGGGAAGCCGCCCGTGCCGCTGTAGCGGTAGACGCCATTGCCGCCGTCGGTGCCGGTGCGCAGCGCGGTGAGCGGGGCCAGCCCCGCGTCACCGCCCGCGAAGGTGGTGTCGAAGGAGTAGCCGCCGTTCGGAGCGAAGTAGGAGGCGATGTACGTGGTGTTCGCCTTGACCGGGACCGGTGAGGGGAAGTTCAGCTGCTGCCAGCCGGACGCCGTCTCGTTGGTGAAGGTGCCGGTGGCCAGGCGCTGGCCGGAGCTGCTCCACAGGCTGCCCGTGTGGGTGCCGGTGTTGGCCGGGGACTTGTAGAAGCGGACCCCGGTGATCGAGCCGGGCGCCGACGAGCGGATCTTCACTCCGAGTTCGACCGCGCTGCCGTCACCCGCGTTGACCGTGCCGGGTACGGCCGCGGCCGGCCAGACGGTGCAGGGGCACTGCTGGGGACCCACGGTCAGCGGCACGGTGGTCGTGGTGCCCATGTTGACGCTGTCGTCCACCGCGCGCACCTTGATCTGCGCGGATCCGGGGACGGTCGGAGTCCACTTGTAGCTCCAGGACCCGATGCCCGTGGTGGCCTTCCAGGTGGTCCCGCCGTCGGTGGAGACCTCCACGCGGGCCACCACGCCGCCGCCGCTGTCGCCGGCGGTGCCGGTGATGGTCACGGGCCGCAGCGCGGGCACGGTGGCGTTCGCCGCCGGGCTCGTCACCGTGATGACCGGGCCCGTGGTGTCGGCGGAGGCGGTCGCGGCGATCAGGTCGCCCTGCAGGGACTTGGGCTGAACGCCCATGTCGGCGAACACGTTCACCGTGGCCTGCTGCATGCGCTTGTCGGCGGTGACCACCGCGTCGTCCGGATTGCCGGTCGGCATGTTCGTCAGGCCCCAGGACCACTGCACCGTGCCCGACCCGAAGACCAGCGCGCGGGAGACCGGGTCGCGGAAGGCGACCAGGCTGTGCGTCGCGGTGCCGTTGCCGTACGTGTTGCCGTAGTCCAGCCGGAGCTTGCCGTCGTTGATGTCCACCGTGGTCGACGACATCTGGATCTGGCCCGGCGGCCGGTGACCGTCCTCCACGTCACTGTCCCACTCGTAGCCGAGCGTGCCGGCCGGGAACGTGGCGGTCTGGGCGGGGGTGAGGTTCGCGACGGTCGTGCCCCGCCACAGCCGCATCTTCGCGAAGGCGCCCGGCACGGTGATCGCGTCACTGCGGTAGCCGTTCACGCTGAACAGCGAGCCCGTCAGCTGGTTCTGCGGCTGGAACGGCCGCCCGTTGGCGGCGCTGGCCGGGTCCATGAACGTACCCGTCCAGATGCCGCTCGGGTCGGGGATGCCGTTCGGCTGGGGGAAGGACAGCTTGGTCTCCTTGTAGCAGACCAGCGTCCGGTTGGCGGTGTTGGCGCCGTCGATACTCGGCGCCAGGCGGGTCTTCCAGAACACCTCGTTGCCGGCGAAGTACGTCTGGTGCTGTCCGGCACGGCGCGCGTTCAGCGCGTTCGTGAACTGGTCCTGCGTCCAGTACTCGTCGTGCCCGGACGACATGAACACCTTGTGGTTGCCCAGCTGAGCCGCGCCACGGGTCGACATGTCGATGCCGGACATGTAGCTGACGTCGTAGCCGTTGCGTTCCAGCCAGGCGATCATCTGGAACTCGGACCCGTAGATCCCGTTCTCCCCGCCGATGTCCATCGGCCGGTTGTAGCTGACCTCGTACGCCCGACCGTCCGGGGCGGGCCCGCCGCCGTCGTACAGGTCCTGGCCGCCGTAGTTGTTGTACGCCTGCCACGTCTGGTCGGCGGTCTGCACCAGGATGTCGGAGTGGCTGGCGTCGTTGCGGACCACGAACGGATAGGGCATCACGCCGTTGCCGTCCGCCTGGTCGAAGTTGGCCACGTAGAGACCGGACACGGCGTCGGCCGGCACGCTCCACGTCGCGGTCACCGGCCAGTTGCCGCAGTCGACCAGCCCCGTGGACGGCTTGGTGGTGCAGCTGCGCGGACTGCCGCCCGGTGCGAAGTTCGCCGGGTACGTCTGGGCCGCCTGCGCCGGGGTCGACAGCATGCGGGCCCCGTCGCCCCCGTAGTGGCCCAGCCGGTAGACCGAGACCTTGTACGCGGTCGGCGACTGGACCTTGAACTGGACGGTTTCGCCCGCCTGGACGCTCATCTGGGCGCTGAAGCCCTTGATGTCGCCGTAGGCGCTGGGAGCGAACCAGTCGGACATCGGCGTGCCCGGTTTGGAGTTCTCGCACACGATCGCGTTCGAGCCCGGACCGCAGGGGTCGGCCGCACCGGCCACCGCGGACGGAGGTAACACCGTGGCCATCAGGGTCGCGACCACGGTGAAGAAGCCGTACCGGAGCAGCCTTGTCCGTCTGTTCATCTGTACCTCTGTACCTTTTGGTTGCGTCAGCGCAGGGCGTTGGTGAGCGCGTCCACGACCCGCTGCTGTTGAGCGGCGGTGATCTGCGGGAAGAGCGGCAGGGAGAGCATCCGGTCCGCGGCCCGCTCGGCGTGCGGGAAGTCGCCCCGGACATGGCCGAGGTGCCGGAAGGCCGGGGTGAGGTGGACGGGCGCCGGATAGTGCACGCCGGCGCCGATCCCCTCCGCGTTGAGCTTGCCGACGACGGCGTCGCGGTCGGCGCCGTCGACCCGTACGACGTACAGGTGCCACACGTGGACGTTGCCGTCCGCGGTGACCGGCAGGGTCACGCGCCCGGCGGCCGCCAGGCCGCCCAGCAGCGCGTCGTACCGGGCGGCGGCGGCCCGGCGGGCCGCGTTGCCGTCGGCGAGCCGGGCCAGCTTCGCCCGCAGGACCACGGCCTGCAGACCGTCGAGCCGGCTGTTGAAACCGGGCACGTCGTGGCGGTACTTGGCGACCCCGCCGTGGTTGGCCAGCGCCCGTACCAGGTCCGCCGCCTCCTCGTCGTCGGTCACCACCGCGCCCGCGTCGCCGTACGCGCCCAGGTTCTTGCCCGGGTAGAAGCTCGTCGCCGCGATGGTGCCGCTGCCGGCGGAGCGGCCGTCGCGGGTCGCGCCCTGGCTCTGCGCGGCGTCCTCGACGACCCTGACGTGCGCCGGCAGCCCCGCCGTGAGCGCCGCGGTGTCGGCGCACTGCCCGTACAGGTGCACGGGGACCACGGCGCGCGTCGCTGTCCCGACCGCGTCGAGCGCGGCCGCGGGATCCAGCAGCAGGGTGTCGGGCAGGCAGTCGGCCAGCACCGGCCGGGCGCCGATGCGGGCGACGGCGCCCGCCGTGGCGATGAAGGTGTTCGCGGGCAGCACCACCTCGTCGCCCACCCCCACCCCGCTCGCGCGCAGGGCCAGTTCGAGGGCGTCGGTGCCGTTGGCGACCCCCACGCAGTGCCGCACCCCGGCGAACCCGGCGTACTCGCGCTCGAACGCGCGGACCTCCTCACCGCCGATGAAGGCGGTGCCGGCCAGCACGCGGTCGAAACCGGCGCGCACCTCCGCGGCGACCTCGGCGTGCGCCGCCTTCAGGTCGACGAGCGGTATCTGGTTCATGTGACTGGACTCCCCATCCGTGTCTCCGGCCGCCGGCCGGTCTCCTGCCCGTCGGCCCGCAGCTCGTCGAGCGCCGGACCACCCGCCCCGCGCAGCCGGCGGGCGGGGCTCCCGGCCCACACCTCGCCGGGCGGCACGTCGGACAGGACCGTGCTTCCCATCCCGGTCAGCGACCAGGCGCCGACCGTCGCGTACTCGCGGACCAGCGCGCCCGCGCCCACGTACGCCCCGCGCCCCACCCGCACTCCGCCGCCGAGCCGGACCCCCGAGGCCAGCGTGGCGAAGTCCCCGACGGCGTCGTCGTGGGTGAGGACCACCTGCGGCATCACCGCCACGTGCGACCCGACCCGTACGCCCGCGGTCAGCACGCTGTGCGCGAGCAGCACCGAGCCCACCCCGAGCGCCGAGGACCGGGACACCACCGCCGTGGGGTGGACCACCGTCGCGTACCGGTTCACGGGCAGTCCCAGCCGCCGCACCAGCCGCGCCCGCACCGCGTAGTCGCGCGGACTGCCGACGCAGACCACCACCCGGGCCGGCCACAGCTCGTGCACCCGGTCGCAGCCGCCGAGCACCGGCACTCCGTCCACCTCCGCGCCGTCCAGCGCCGGATCGTCGTCGAGGTGGCCGAGGAGCCGCCAGCGCGGGGCGGACCCGTACGCCAGGTCGGCGGCGGTCACGTCCCGTACGGCCTGCGCGGTCTCCCGCGCGAACCCGCCCGCGCCGACGATCAGCAGGTCCTCGGTGACCTGGGGCCCGCTCACCGGGCCGCCTGGTCGCGGAGCACCGCCACCACCCGGTCCTGCTGGGCCTCGGTCATGGTGTGGAACAACGGCAGGATCAGCGAGCCGAGGCTGATCCGCTCGGTCACCGGCAGCGCCGCCGCGCCGTGCCCGGCGTACGCCGGCTCCAGGTGCGAGGCCATGATCCCGCGCCGGGCCGAGATCCCCGCCTCGGACAGCACGGCCAGCAGCTCGTCCCGGCCGACCGGGAAGTCCGCCGCCAGCAGCACCCAGTACGACTGGAAGTTGCCCTCCCCGTGCGCCGGGTCCCGGACGGGACGCAGGCCCGGTACGTCCCGCAGCAGCTCCGCGTACCGGGCGGCCAGCTCCCGCCGCCGGGCCACGATCGCGTCGAGCCTGCCGAGCTGGACCAGGCCGACCGCGGCCTGGATGTCGGTCATCCGGTAGTTGTAGCCGACCTCCAGGTAGCTTTCGGCGATCGGCTTGCCGCTCGCGTGCCGCTGCGCGGCGGACACGTTCATGCCGTGCTCGCGCAGCCGGCGCAGCCGCTCCGCCCACCGGGCGTCGTCCGTGGTCACCATGCCGCCCTCGCCGGTGGTGATCACCTTGCGGGGGTGGAAGGACCAGGCCGCGAGCAGCGCGCCGTGACCGACGGACTTGCCCCCGACGGTCGCGCCGATGCCGCAGGCGGCGTCCTCCACCAGCGGAACCCCCCAGTCGGCGCACGCCGCGCGCAGCGCGTGCACGTCGGCGGGCACACCCCCCTGGTGGACGGCGAGCACCGCCCGCGTCCTGGGGGTGCGGACCGCGTCGACGGTGGCCGGCGTCAGGTTGCCGGTGGCCTCCTCGACGTCCGCGAAGACCGGCTCGGCCCCCACGTAGCGGACGGCGTTGGCGGTGGCGATGAACGACAGCGACGGGACGACCACCTCGTCGCCCGGACCGAGGTCCAGGGCGATCAGCGCCAGGTGCAGGGCGGTGGTGCACGAACTCACCGCGATGCCGTGCTCGGCGCCCACGCGCTCGGCGAAGGCCCGCTCGAACGCGGCCACCCGCGGGCCCTGGGCGACCCAGCCGGAGAGCACCGCGTCGGCGGCGGCCCGCGCCTCCTCCTCGCCCAGCCACGGCACCATGACCGGGATCCGGACCGGGGCGGTGTCAGGGGCGGTGTCCGGGGCCGCGGTGTCCGGGGACGCCGGCGCCGCGTCCGGGGCGCTCATCGGTCCGCGCCGGCGGTGGCGGGGTCCGCGGCCGCGTCGGCGGCGCGCTCGGCCCGCCACCACTCCACCAGGTCCCGCAGCCCGCCGCGCAGGTCGATCTCCGCGGTGAAGCCGAGGCGCTGCGCGGCCCGCGAGGTGTCGGCGAGCCGCCGGTTCACCCCGTTCACCGCGCGGGCCGGCCCGTGCTCCGGCACCAGCCCGTCCGCGTCCATCGCCTCCAGCAGGCCGAGCGCGAGGTCGAGCAGGCTGGTCTCGGTCCCGCTCGCGACGTTGAACACCTCGTCGGTCAGGTCCGACTCCGCGGCCAGCAGGTTGGCCCGCGCGATGTCCCTGACGTGTACGAAGTCCATCGTCTGGGTGCCGTCGCCGAGGATCAGCGGCGGTTCGCCCGCGGCGATCCGCTCCATCCAGCGGATGAGCACCTCGGTGTACAGCCCGTGGATGTCCATCCGGGGCCCGTACACGTTGAAGTAGCGCAGCGCGACGTAGTCCAGCCCGTACATCGCGTGGAAGCTGCGCAGCACCCCCTCGTTGAAGGCTTTCGCGGCGCCGTAGAAGGTGTCGTTGGCGTACGGGTGGTGGCGCTCGGTGGTCGGGAAGGTCTCGGCCAGGCCGTACACCGAGGCCGAGGACGAGGCGATCACCTTGCCCACGCCCGCGGCGGCGGCCGCCTCCAGCACGTTGAACGTGCCGTCGACCATGACCTCGTTCGCCAGCCGCGGCTCTTCCGCGCACTGGGTGATCCGGATCGCGGCGAGGTGGAACACCAGGTCGGCGCCCTCGGTCGCCTTGCGCACCGCGGCCACGTCGCGGATGTCGCCCTCGACGACGTCCACCACGCCGCTCGGCAGGGCGCGGGCCAGGTTGGCGGTCCGCCCCCGCACGAAGTTGTCGAGCACCACGATCTCGCGTGCCCCGTTGTCCACCAGGAGGTCCACCAGGTGCGAGCCGATCGTGCCCGCTCCGCCGGTGACCAGAATCCTCTTGCCTCGTACGCTGCTCAACGCCCTGCCCCTACTGAGTCGGTCATGGTGTTCCCTGTGGTGCCCGGCCGTCGCCGCGGCCGCGACGGTCACCGCCGCGGCCGGCGTGACGGCCGGCGCTGTGGCGGTGTGACGGCCGGTGTCGAGCCCGGTGTGGAGGCCGGTGTGACGGCCGGCGTGCTGGATGGGCGAACGGTCAGCGTCCGGTGCGCAGTCCGACGACCGCGCCGCGGAACTCCAGGCTCCGGGAGGCCGCTTCCAGGATGTCCAGCACCTGGAGCCCCGCCCGGCCGTCGGTCAGCGCGGGCCGGCCGTTCCTGATCGCGGCGGAGAACTCCTCGACCATGCTGCGCAGGGCCTCCTTCTCGCCGAGCGCGGGCGCCACCATGTCGCCGGACCGGTAGGAGACGAGCATGTCGCGGCGCTCGTCCGCACCGATCTCCTGCGGGGCGGTCAGATCCACGCCCCGGTCGAACACCGCCACGCGCTGGGTGGGGTTGAGGTCGTCCCACACCAGGGTGCGCTTGGATCCGCCGACCATGGTGGTGCGCACCTTCGTCGGGGACAGCCAGTTGACGTGCACGTGGGCGATGGCCCCGTTGTTGAGCTGGAGCGTCAGATAGGCCACGCAGGACTGCCCGGCCCCGATGGGATCGGCTCCGTGCGCGGCGACCGCGACCGGCCGGACGTGGTCCGGGAGGATGAAGTCGAGGACCGAGAGGTCGTGGGGGGCCAGGTCCCACAGCACGTCGATGTCCTTCTGGACCAGCCCCAGGTTGATCCGGACCGAGTCGAAGAACTGGATGTCGCCGAGTTCGCCGGAGCGGACCATCTCGCGGATCCGCCCCACCGCGGGGGTGTAGCAGTAGGTGTGGTCGCACATCAGGGTGAGGCCGCGTTCCTCGGCCTCGTTCACCAGCCGCAGCCCGTCTTCGTACGTGGCGGCGAGGGGCTTCTCCACGAGGACGTGTTTGCCGGCGCGCAGCGCGGCCAGTGCCACGTCCAGGTGGGTGCCGGCCGGGGTGGCCACGGCGACGGCGTCGACGGCCGGGTCGGCGAGGACCGCCGCGTAGTCCGAGGTCGCCTGCACGGTGGAGTACCCGCCGAGCACCTTCCGGGCCCGGTCCTCGTCGAGGTCGCAGAGCCAGCGCAGCCGGAACTCCGGACTCGACTGGAAGTTGCGGACGAGATTGGGCCCCCAGTACCCGGCGCCTACCACGGCGACGCCTAACGGCCCGGCGTGCTCCCGGCCGGCGGCGCCGGCGTCCTGTCCCGCGTCCTTGGCGGTGTCCTTCACAGCGTTCCCCTTCCCTCCGCGCACGCCGACCGGCGTGCGCCCATCTCATGGCCGGGGACGCGTGCGAAGGAAGGAGGTGCCGTCGACGGCAGGCCGGACGCTTGCGCGACCGTGCGTGCCCCTTCAACGGTGATGGCCCCCCACAACCGATGCCCTGCGTGTTCCGCGTACTCGCGCCCCCCGGCCGTCCGGCACCCCGCGCCGGTCCGCCCGTCGGCCGTGCCGCCTGTTCCCCCAAGCGACGCGCCCGTACCGTCCTGCGTGATCTTTCGTGCGTGTGCTGCGTGTGCTGCGTGTGCTGCGTGTGCTGCATGTGTTGGGTGTGCTGCGTGTGGTGCTGTGTGTGTTGCTCGTGCCGCACGTGCTGTGTACTGCGCGAACCGTGCTGTGTGTCCGTCCGGTCCGGATTGCTCCCGGCGTCGCCGAAGCGCGCCGAATCGGCTCGGCTTCGCTCAATCTAGACCACCGGGCCTACGCCCGGGGAGAGTTGAGGGAAACGCTCGGTGCGGGTGTGCGGGCGTGCATACTTCCCGGGTGACCAGCATCGTGATCCCGGCCCACAACGAGGGGCGGGTCATCGGCCGGCTCCTCGACGCCCTCCTGGCGGAGGCCCCCGCGGGCCCGTCGGCGCGGGCCTCCGGGGCCGAGGAAACCGACATAGTCGTCGTCTGCAACGGCTGTACGGACGACACCGCCCGGGTGGCGGGCGCGCGCGGACCCCGCGTACGGGTCGTGGAGATCCCGACCCCTTCCAAACACACGGCACTTCGGGTCGGCGACGAGCACGCCCGGGGGTTCCCCCGGCTCTATGTGGACGCCGACGTCGTCGTCGGGGCAGCCGATGTACGGGAGTTGGCCGCCGCCCTCGCCGGAAGTCCGGAGCTGCTCGCCGCCGCCCCAGGCCGGGAGATACCGCTGACCGGCTGCGCCTGGCCGGTGCGCGCGTACTACCGGGTGTGGCAACGGCTCCCGGCCGTCCGTGAGGGATTGTTCGGGCGGGGGGTCATCGCGGTGTCCGAGCCCGGGCATGCGCGGATCGCGGCGCTGCCCCCGCTGATGGCCGACGACCTGGCCGCGTCCCTGGCCTTCGGGCCGGGGGAGCGGCGGGTGGTGGAGTCGGCCCGGGTCGTCGTCCATCCGCCGCGCACGTGGTCCGACCTCGTCAAGCGCCGTATCCGCGCGGCGACTTCGTCCGCCGAGCTGGAGCACTTCCAGGCGTCGCGACCGGCCGGCGGTCCGGACGGGCCGGGTGGCCCGGAGTCGCTGTCCGAGCCGTCCGCGCGCACCAGCACGGCCGATCTGCGCGCCCTGCTGAGGGCCCAGCCGCGGCTGCTGCCCGGAGCCGTGGTGTTCGTCGTGGCGGCACTCGCGGCCCGCCGGGGATCGCGCAAGGCCATCCGGAACCAAGACTTCTCCACCTGGCTGCGGGACGAGAGCAGCCGCCAGGGCTGAGAGGAGCGCGTGCGGCGGGGCCGCGGGGGCCGGCCGAATTGCCTCGTACGCACCTCTGTTGCCCTGTACGACCACTATGGTTCCACTCGCGCGTTCGAGTGCGCGTGTCCGAGACCGTCGCCATCGGGAGCTCCAGAGCATGTACCTCGCGGACCGCTCCGCGCCCGTGCCCGTCGGCGCGAAGCCCGCGCCGGGACGGGGACCCGTCCGTGCCCGGGCCGTCGCCCCGGCCGTCCTCGCGCTGGGCACGGTCAGTCTGATCACCGACATCTCCTCCGAGATGGTCACGGCGGTCCTGCCCCTGTACCTGATCGCGGGCCTGGGACTGAGCCCCCTCGGATTCGGCGCGCTCGACGGCGTCTACAACGGGGTCAGCGCCCTGGTGCAGCTGACCGGAGGGCACCTCGCGGACCGGGTCCGCAACCACAAGCTGATCGCCGGGATCGGGTACGGCCTGTCCGCCCTCTGCAAACCGCTGCTGCTGCTCGCGCACAGCCTGGGGCCGGTGGGTGTGGTCCTCGCGCTGGAACGCACCGGCAAGGGTCTGCGCACCGCGCCGCGCGACGCGCTGATATCCCTGTCCACGCCGGCGGAGTTACAGGGACGCGCCTTCGGCGTCCACCGGGCCATGGACACCACGGGGGCGCTGCTGGGGCCCCTCGCCGCGTTCTTCATCCTGAACGCGGCGGTCGGCGGCTACGACGCGGTGTTCGGGGTGAGCGCCTGCGTGGCGGTCCTGGGCGTGGTGGTGCTCGTGCTGTTCGTGCCGTCCGGCGGCGGCAGCGCCGCCGTGGGCGCGGACGGCGTGCCCGCGCCCGCCGCGGGCAGTACCGGCGCGGGTGGTGCCGGCGTGGCCCTGCCGGCCCCGTCGCCCCCGCGCGGTGCCCACGCCGGACGGGCCGTCGCCGCACGCCCCGCCGCATGCCCGGCGGCCCCGAAACCGCCCGCGGCGGGCGCACTGCCC
>NZ_JBEOXU010000126.1:0-18165 GCF_040296725.1 Streptomyces sp. NPDC002044 | reverse complement strand
GGCACCTGCAAGGACATCCCGCTCCTCTTCGCCAACCCGCACTCCCTCATCGAGGGAATGATCATCGCCTGCTACGCGATCCGCTCGGCGCACGCACCGGTACCGCTACTGCTGGGGCTGCGCCGACGGGGACTGCTCCGCCGGCTGCTCCGGTGCCTTCTGCTGGTTGGCCGTGTCGACCGAGGCCACCGTCTCCTTCGCCGCCGTGATGGCGTCCTGGAGCAGCTTCGCCTGGTCCGGGGCGCCGGCGCCCTCGTACGCCGCACCGTTGTAGTCGAGCGTGACGACCACGTTCTGCGCGCGCGCCACGATCGTGGTGTTGAAGAAGTCGACGTCCTTCTTCGACGTGAACACCACCGACGTGCCCTGCTCGCCGATGCCGCCGGCCGGTTCGGCCTTCACGTTCTGCGCGCCCTCGGTCGCCTTCGCGGCCTCGACCTGCTTGTTGTACTGCTCCTCGGCGCGCTTGTTCGCGGAGCCGAGCGAGGCGTGCGAGTCGTAGCGGAAGAGGGAGATCGAGAGCCAGCGGTACTGCGAGCCCTTCAGACCGTCCTCGTCCAGACCGTTCCAGGAGCAGCTGGCACGGCTGGCCAGGTCGTTCGACTTCGTCGCCGTACCGTTCTTGTCCTTGGCCTCCGGCACGAGCGTGCCGATCGTCGTCGCCTGGACCGCCTTGCAGGGCTCCGGCAGCGCCGCGTAAGCCGCCTTCTCCAGGGTCGGCGAAGGCTTGGCACTCGGTTTCGCGGATGCGGAGGAACCGGACTTCTTGCCGTCGTTCGAGCCCGAGCCCTTGCCCGAATCGGACGAGCAGCCCGCGACGGTGAGGATCACCGGGACGGCTGCGCAGGCGAGAACGCGGGAGAGGCGCGAGGCTGATCGGTGCATGTTTCCTTCAGTACGTTTGTCTGACTTCTTCGGACGGCGGACCGGGGCAACGGTAGCCCGACCCGGCACTCGTCTGCTGTGCGCGCCGTCACTCCGCGCCGCCGGGCGCCCCTCTCACTCGTTCAGCCGCTCGACCAGATCCGCCGCCAACTGCCGTGCCCTGTCCTGGGTTTCGGTGCTGGGCGGGACCGCGCCGGGCAGCGAGGGCTGCACGCTGTACTCGACGGTGACGATGACATTCGAGGTACGGAACACAATCCGCACCGTGCGCGTCTGAGCCGCCGTGGCCCCCGCCGCGCTCAGCTTGTCGTCCAGGAACGCCTCGTTGCCGAGCCCCGCCAGTACGCGGGACCCCAGCTCGGTGGGGGACGCGCCGGGGGTGGGGCCGGCGGGGGACGAGGGGCTTCCGGGGGCGGGGCTGCCGGCGGGCGCCGGGCCGGTGGCCGGCGGCGTCGGGCTGGGGGTCGGCGCGGGAGCCCCCGCCGGGGTTCCGGTGGGGGCCGTGGGCGTCGGGACGGGCCCGGGGAAGGGCAGCTTCGCGTCGGTCAGCTGACGTACGAAGACCTGCCGCGCCTTGTCGTCGTCGCTCGTGGTGGCCCGGTCGTACGACACCACGCGCTCGAAGCCGACCGACAGCAGTCGCGTCTCCTCGGCGCTCTGCGCGGTCCAGCGGCAGCCCACGCGCCGGTCTCCGTCGTACGAGGCGGCCGCCGCCCCCGCGTACAACTGGTCCCGCTCGGCCGGGGGCAGGCTGTCGGCGGCCGGGAGCAGGGCCTTGAGCCGCTTGGCGTCGACGGCCTTGCAGGGGGCGGGCAGGCTCCGGTACTTGCCCGGCTGCGCGGGCGCGGGGACGTTGCCGCCGGGCTTGTCGTCGTTCGTGGTCCCCGTGCCGCTCCCGCCCGTGCACCCGGCGAGACCGGTGACGCCGGCCGCGAGCGCGGTCAGCATGGCGATGCCTGGCAGGAGTTCCCGTACCGACTTGCGCTGCACGTCCCATGGCTCCCTTCGACCGACTGCCCCGATGGCCCCGACGGTCAGGAAAATACGTTGCCGCGCTTCGGGCGCGGGTGGACACAATGTCTATCGCACACGCTGGTGCTGGCGCCGGTCCCCTGTCGTATTTGGGATCAAGAGCGAGGCTTTTTGCGTATTCCGACTTTTCTGTGTTTTTCGGGGGATTGAGGCGTTATGTCGTACGTGGAGGTACCCGGGGCGAAGGTTCCGATCCGGATGTGGACCGACCCCGCGTCGGTCGAGGACAGCGCGATGCAGCAGCTCCGCAACGTCGCCACCCTCCCATGGATCAAGGGTCTCGCCGTCATGCCGGACGTCCACTACGGCAAGGGTGCGACGGTCGGTTCCGTCATCGCGATGAAGGACGCGGTCTGCCCGGCGGCGGTGGGCGTGGACATCGGCTGCGGAATGTCGGCGGTCAAGACGTCCCTGACGGCGAACGACCTCCCGGGGGACCTGTCGGGCCTGCGGTCGAAGATCGAGCGGGCGATCCCGGTGGGTGTGGGCCTGCACAAGGAGGCCGTGGATCCGTCGCGTCTGTACGGCTTCTCGGTGGACGGGTACGACGACCTCTGGAAGCGCTTCGACTACCTCGCGGATGCGGTCAAGTTCCGTCACGAACGCGCCATGAGGCAAATCGGAACGCTCGGATCCGGAAACCACTTCGTGGAGTTCTGCCTTGACGAGGGCGGTGCGGTGTGGCTGATGCTGCACTCCGGCTCCCGGAACATCGGCAACGAGCTTGCGGCCCACCACATCGGGGTGGCGCGGGGGCTGGAGCACAACCAGAACCTCGTCGACCGGGACCTCGCGGTCTTCCTCGCGGCCACTCCGGAGATGGAGGCGTACCGCAACGACCTCTTCTGGGCGCAGGAGTACGCGAAGTTCAACCGTGCCGCGATGATGAGCCTCTTCAAGGAGGTCGTCCGGAAGGAGTTCCGGAAGGCGAAGGTGTCCTTCGACCGGGAGATCAGCTGCCACCACAACTACGTGTCGGAGGAGCGCTACGACGGCATGGACCTGCTGGTCACCCGTAAGGGCGCGATCCGCGCCGGCAGCGGCGACTACGGGATCATCCCGGGCTCGATGGGCACGGGCTCGTACATCGTGAAGGGGCTCGGCAACGAGAAGTCCTTCAACTCGGCCTCGCACGGGGCGGGCCGGAAGATGAGCCGGACGGCGGCGAAGAAGCGGTTCTCGGCGAAGGACCTGGCGGAACAGACCAAGGGCGTCGAGTGTCGTAAGGACTCGGGCGTCGTGGACGAGATCCCGGGCGCGTACAAGTCGATCGAGCAGGTCATCGACCAGCAGATCGACCTGGTGCAGGTCGTGGCCAGGCTGAAGCAGGTCATCTGTATCAAGGGCTGAGCCCGCGGGCGGGTGGGGAGACGGGGGAGGCCCGGACCGAGGCGGTCCGGGCCTCCCCCGTCTCGCCCTGTGGCGGCGAAGCGCGCGATCGGGGCGGCGGGGCTGGCGGTGCCGCCGGGGTCGCTCTGGCGGACAACTGGACTGTGATGGTGCCGAGTTGAGAGCCATGGAAAGTGGGCGTCGGGGGATTGACGGCGAGAGTTGGTCTAGACCAAGGTGTGCCGCATGTGGAGATCTCGCGTGCTTCTTGCCGCGCTCGCGTCGTTGTCGCTCGCCCTCGGGGCCGCCGGATCCGCTCAGGCGGGGTCCGGGGCGGGGGACGGTCCGGGCGGGGCCGCGTCCGCCGGGGCGGAGGCCGGGGGCGGGCGGCCCGGGGTCGGGCTGCCACCCGTCGTGTCGCACGTACCGACGCGGGAGAAGGTCGTGTTCATCACGATCGACGACGGCTGGACCCACGATCCGGAGGCGGCCCGGATCCTGCTGGAGCAGCGGGTGCCGGCGTCGCTGTTCCTGCTGCCGGGGGCGACCGCGTACGACACGGGGTACTTCACCGGCCTCGCCGAGCAGGGGCGGGTGACCGTCGAGAACCACACCGTCAACCATCCGGACCTGACCACGCTCGACGCGGCAGGCAAGGACGCGGAGGTGTGCGGGGCGGGAGAGCAGCTGGAGGCGACCTTCGGCCGGCAGCCGAAGCTGCTGCGGCCGCCGTACGGGGTCCTCAACGACGACGTGCGGCTCGCGGCCAAGGCGTGCGGGGTGAAGGCCGTGATCACCTGGACGCACGACTTCACGACCTGGAGCGGTACGCCGGCGACGCCGCGGCTCCAGAGCGGTGACATCGTGCTGCTGCACTTCACACCGACGCTGGCCGCGGATCTGCGGCGGGCCCTGGACGCGGCGAAGGCCGCCGGGCTGAAGCCGGCGGCCCTCATGCCGCACCTGAAGGCGGCCGGTCTGCTCTGAGCGCCGGGGAGGCCGCCGGGTCGGTGCGGGCGGGGGCCGGTGCGGGCGGGGGCCGGTGCGGGCGGGCCGGTGCGGGCCCGGAGGGCCCGGGCTCTACAGGCCCAGGTCGCGGTGGACCTTCGTGTTCGACGCCTGGGCGCGGGGGCGCACCACCAGGAGGTCGATGTTGACGTGACTGGGGCGGGTCACCGCCCAGGTGATGGTGTCGGCCACGTCATCGGCGGAGAGCGGTGCGGCGACGCCCGCGTAGACCTTCTCCGCCTTCTCGGTGTCGCCGCGGAAGCGCGTGGTGGCGAACTCCTCGGTCTTGACCATGCCCGGGGCGATCTCGATGACGCGTACGGGCTGGCCGACGATCTCCAGGCGGAGGGTCTCGGCGAGGACGCGGGCGCCGTTCTTGGCGGCGACGTAGCCGGCTCCGCCCTCGTACGTCGAGTGGCCGGCGGTGGAGGAGAGAACGACGACCGTGCCGTCGCCGGAGGCCGTGAGGGCGGGGAGCAGGGCCTGGGTGACGTGGAGGGTGCCGATGACGTTGACCTCGTACATCGTGCGCCAGTCGGCGGGGTCGCCGGTGGCGACGGGCTCGGCTCCGAGGGCGCCGCCGGCGTTGTTGACGAGTACGTCGCAGCGTTCCAGGGACGCGGCGAAGGAGTCGACGGCGGCGCGGTCGGTGACGTCGAGGGCGTGGGCCGTGGCGGAGTGGCCGGACGCGGTGATCTCGGCGGCGAGGGCCTCGATGCGGTCCTTGCGGCGGGCGGTGAGGACGACGTGGTAGCCGGCTGCGGCGAGTTGCCGGGCGGTGGCCGCGCCGATGCCGCTGCTCGCGCCGGTGACTACGGCGGTTCGGGTGGCCGTGCTCATGTGCGGGCTCCTCGCTGGTGCTCGGTCGGTCGTTCCGTCATTCAGTCGTTCAGTCATTCGGATGGTCGGTCATCCGTACGGGTCGTTCCCCGCCAGCATAGGCCGGGCGGGGTCGCTCACCGGCCGCGCGGGGCGTACATGATCAAGGCCATGCCGGCGAGGCAGACGAGGGCTCCGGCGATGTCCCAGCGGTCGGGGCGGTAGCCGTCGGCGACCGCGCCCCAGGCCAGGGAACCGGCTACGAAGACGCCGCCGTAGGCGGCGAGGACGCGGGCGAAGTCGCCCTGGGGCTGGAGGGTGGCGACGAAGCCGTAGAGGCCGAGGGCGATGACTCCGGCGCCGATCCAGGCCCAGCCCTTGTGTTCGCGCACGCCCTGCCAGACGAGCCAGGCGCCGCCGATCTCCAGGAAGGCGGCGAGAGCGAAGAGGGCGGCGGAGCGGGCGATGAGCATGGCTCAAAGGTAGGCGGGGGCCGGGGGCACGGGTGGCCGGGGGCCGTGGGCCGTGGGCCGGGGCGTGGGCGTGGGCGGACGGGGGTGGGCAGATGGGGGTGGGCGCGCCCTCGTTCGTGTGATGGTCCGACCGGACGGGACGGGTGCTGGCTAGCCTCCGCGCGTGGAGGTGATGGCGGTGCGCCGTGGTGCCGTACGGAGTGTGGTGGTGGCCGGGTTGCTGACGCTCGGCCTGAGTGTGCCGGCGGGAGCCCATGCGTGGGCGGGGCCGGAGGCCGACGTGGCGTATCACGGGCGGGTCGCCCTGTCCGAGGGGAAGCTGCGGATCTGGCTGGTCCCGGAGAACGACGGTCCGGCGGCGCTGGCGAACGCGACGGTCCGGGTGCGGCTGTCGGCGGACCTCGCGGACCGGCAGGAGCTGGCGGGGGGCTGTGCGCGGGCGGGGCTGCGCGAGGTGGTGTGCGAGACGGGGCCGCTGCCGCTGCACGGGCGGGGACGGCACATCGGGCTGGAGCTGGGGCTGCGGGAGCCCGCGGCGGAGGTGGTGATGCGGGTCGACACGTGGTGGAACGGCGGGGCGACGGACCGGAACCACCTGAACAACGAGCACATGGTGCTGGCGCTCGACACGGGTGATGCCTACGCCTTCTGAGGGCCGGGGCCGGGGTGGGGTCCGGGGCCGGGGACTGGGCCGGGGCCGGAGGGCTCGGTGGCCCCGGGCAGGAGCCAGGCGGCCACGGCCGCCGCTACTTCGGGGGTGGTGGCGCGGGGGGCGCTCCAGGCGACGTACCCGTCGGGGCGTACGAGGACGCAGGCGGCCCGGGGCCGGTCCGCGGGCCAGTGCAGGTGGGTGAGCGGGGTGCCGGGCGGGGTGGCCGGGCCGGGCGGGGTGATCAGGACGAAGCCGCCGGTGCGCAGGGCGGCGTAGAGCCGGCGGCCGTCCGCGAGGGCGAGGTCGGGGGCGCGGCGGCCGGCGGGGCGGCGGGTGCCGGGCGGGGGCGGGTAGGAGAGGCCGAGGCCCGAGATCACGCCGAGTGCGCGGTCCAGGAGGGCGTCGGGGCGGGGGATGTGGGGGAGGACGGCGGCCAGGACGCCGCCGGCGCGGCGGGCGGGGCCGGAGGCCGTGACGGTGCGGACGAGGGCGCCGCTGACGCGCAGGACGAGGCGGCCGACGGGGTGGCGTTCGCGGTGGTAGCTGTCGAGGAGTGCTTCGGGGTCGGGGGTCCGGCCGAGGAGGGCGGCGGCGAGCTTCCAGGAGAGGTTGGCGGCGTCCTGGAGGCCCGTGTTCATGCCGAGGCCGCCTGCGGGGGAGTGGACGTGGGCGGCGTCGCCGGCGAGGAAGACGCGGCCGCTGCGGTAGTGGGGGACCTGGCGTTCGTCGCTGTGGAAGCGGGAGATCCAGCGGGGGTCGTGCATGCCGTGGTCGGTGCCGAGGGCGGTGCGGGCGATGGAGCGGAGCTCGTCGAGGCCGACGGGGTCCGTGTCGGCGGCGCGGCCGTCGCGGTGCCAGCCGATGACGCGGTACCAGCCGTCGCCGAAGGGGACGACGAAGGCGAAGGCTTCGGCGTTGCCGTTGGCGGCGAGGAGGTCCGTGGGCGGGTCGGTCAGGCGGACGTCGGCGAGGACCATGGAGCGGACGACGGCTTCGGCGCCGGGGAAGGGCAGACCGAGGGCCTGGCGGACGGTGGAACGGACGCCGTCGGCGCCGACGGCGTGGCGGGCGTGGAGGGTGGAGGGGATAGAGGGGGTGATGTGGGGGGTGTGGGTGGAGGTGCCGTCGGAGGTGCTGGGGCTGGTGGTGCGGAGGTCGAGGGTGACGCTGTCCCGGTCCTGGTGGAGGCCGACGAGTTCGCAGTCATACCGGATGTCCACACCTGTGGACAACGCGCGACGCTCCAGCAGTTTCTCTGTTTCATATTGAGGGGTGATGAGGACGAACGGATAGCGGCTGCGAAGCCGTTGGAGGGAGAGGGTCATGCCTTCGAAGGGGCGTACGCGGTCGATCCGGCGGCCGGTGGAGACGAGCTCGTCGGCGAGGCCGCGGGCATCGAGCAGTTCGAGGGTGCGCGCGTGCACGGCGAACGCGCGGGTGAGGTTGGCGGCGGTGCGGGGGCGGCGCTCGACGAGGGTGACGGTGAGCCCGGCGGCGGCGAGGTCTCCGGCGAGGAGCAGCCCCGTGGGGCCGGCGCCCACCACGACGACATCGAGCGGTTCCGCTGGATCGGTCATGCTCCGGCAGTCTGCCAGCCGGGGGCCTCCACAGCGCGGAGCCAGGTCCGTGCCGAGTCGGGTGGCGCCGGGTGCGACGTCGAAGGCGCGGGGTGGCGGGTGAGAACGACGCCTGGCGAGACCCGTCCGGTTTCCCTGGTCGCAGGGGCCCCTGCGCCGGGGCGCGCGGGTGGGGCCGGGGCAGGCCGGTCGTGCCGGCTCGGTTGTGTCGGTCAGGCCGGTTCGGTCAGGCCGGTCAGGCCGGTTCGGTCGTGCCGGTCAGGCTGGTCAGGCCGGGCCGAATTCGACGAGTGCTTCGTCGACGATGCGTTCCAGACGGGCGTGGTGTGCGCCGCGCCAGTAGACGCGCTCGCAGTCCGCGCACTGGGCGAAGACGTCGTAGGAGCGCTGGGTGCCGTTTTCCAGACGCTCGCCGACGCTGTCCTTGTCGGCTTCGCGGAGTGTGCCGTTGCAGGCGGTGCAGCGTGTCCAGGGCGTGAGCGCGGGGGCGAAGCGGCCGAGGATGTCGCGCAGTTGCTCGTCGGGGTTGTCGCTGTAGACGTAGGCACCGGCGAAGAGCTCGCGGCGGCGCAGCAGTCCGCGGTCGCGGGAGAGCAGGACGCGCTGTTCCGCGGCGGAGCGGGTGGCGAGGGCGGGGTCGCCGATGTCCTCGTTCTCGTACGCGGCGTCGACGCCGAGGAGGCGGAGGCGGCGGGCGAGGGTGCCGAGATGGACGTCGAGGAGGAAGCGGAGGGGGGCACCGGGGACGTGCTGGGGGCGGTCCACCGCGAACACCTCGACGGTCTGGCCGTCTTGGGGGACGTAGGAGACGGGCACCTCCTGTCCGTCGACGAGGAGCCGGCCGACTTCGGTGAGCGGGACGCCGGCCGATTCGACGACGTGACCGAGGCTGGAGGCGCCGTCGGTCGTGGTCGGCACCCGCTCCGCACGCCGGCTGGGCGAGGCGAAGAGGCGCAGTTCAGGGGCGAGGGTGAGCTGAATGCCGGGTCCGTTCACCCGGTCAGCATGCCACTGCCGGGGGGTGGTCGCGGCCGAATTACGCGCTGGCTGCGGCCGCTTCTCCGCCCCCGGCGGCGGCGGGCCCGGCCCGGCCCCCACCCGGGAGCAGCCCCGGCCCCCGCCCCGGCCCCCGCACGACCCCGGCACCGGCCCGGCCTGTACGAGCCCGGCTCCCGCGCGAGCCCGGCTCCCGCGCGAGCCCGGCTCCCGCACGGGGGCGGGCGGCCGGGAACGGTACTAGCTCAGGGGGTAGCGCCACTCCTGGCTCGGGTGGGGCACCCCGGGCGGGTACTCGAAGTCGACTTCGCCGAGGCAGGTGAAGCCTGCCCGGCGGCACACCGCGTTGGACGCCGGGTGGTCCGTGCCGGGGAAGGCGTGGACGGCGGCCCGGGTGCCGTGGGTGCGGGCGTAGGCGAGGAGTTCCGCCAAGGCGGCCACGGCCAGCCCGCGCCCCTGGTACTCCGGCAGCACGTTCCAGCCGGCCTCGTACACCGGCTCGCCCCGCCACTCCCGCTCCCAGAAGCCGACCGAGCCGACCGGTTCCGCGGTGTCCGCGAGGGCGACCCGGAACATCCGCCCGGCGGCGGGCTCCCGGGCGCTGAGCGCCTCGTACCGCTGCTGGCGGCCGGTGAGCTTCTCCTCGCTCTCCGGCCCGCCGAGGAACCGCGTCATCTCGGCCGAGTTCTTGCGCAGCAGCAGCGGGAAGTCCTCCGGGGCCCAGGCGGTCAGCCGGACCTGGGCGGGATTCTCTCTTCGCGTCATGCCCGCGAGGCTACGTCCGGGGACCGCGCCCCCGCGCCCGGTTATCCGCCCGGCCCCGGCCCCAGTCCCGGCCCGCCGAGCGGGGTGCGCGCAGCGCAGCGGGGGCAGGGGGGCGGTCAGGGCCAGACGAGGCAGTACGGCTGGTGGCCCGCCTCGTGCAGGCGGTGGGAGAAGTCCTGCCACTCGTGGAGGAGCTGGTAGACGTTGAACGCGTCCCGCGGGCCGCCGCGGTCCGGGACCGTGGACCAGATGAAGGCGGCGGCGCCCACCGACTCCTCGCCGATGCCGCGCAGCGGGTCGACCACGGTCATGGGGAGCTTGACCACCGCGTAGTCGGGGTGGAGGACGACGAGTTCCAGCGGGGGCACCTTGTGGAGGGGTATGCCCTCGATGCCGGTCAGGACCATCGCGGCCACCGTCTCCGGCTTGATCTTGCTGAAGAGGCCGCCCATCCCCAGCTCGTCGCCGCCGAGCTCCTCGGGCCGCATCGTGACGGGGACGCGGGCCGCGGTGGCGCCGTCGGGGGCGCCGAAGTACTTGTACGTCACTCCCATACCGCGCCCCCTGGGGCGGTCGTCGGGGGCGTCCAGGGGATTCGGGACGGCATCGGCGGCCTCGGTGGAGCGGCGGCGGTGCTTGCCGCGGCGGCGGGATTCGCGGGCCTCGCGGGCGCGCTGCGGGTCCAGGCCGTCGGTACCCTCGCCCGGTCCACCACCGCGTTGCATATCTCCACCCGACTGGTATTGCCTGCCCCGGCCCCGCGGCCCCCGCCACGCAGCCTGATCATCATGGCAGTGACCTCCCCCGCGGCGGCGCGGTGAAACGCCCGCCCGCAAGTCTGTCGCGGCCTCTGAGACCATGGCTGGTGTGAGCTACCCGTACCCGTATGAAGCCCCAGTTTCGCAGACGCTCTTCGAGCGTGCGTCCCTCGTGACCCCCGGCGGCGTGAACTCTCCCGTGCGCGCCTTCCGCGCCGTGGGCGGTACGCCCCGGTTCATGGTGTCCGGCACCGGTCCGTACCTCACGGACGCGGACGGACGGGAGTACGTCGACCTCGTCTGCTCGTGGGGACCGATGATTCTCGGCCACTCCCACCCCGAGGTGATCGCGGCCGTCCAGGCGGCGGTCGCCCGCGGTACGTCCTTCGGTACGCCCGGTGAGGGTGAGGTCGCGCTCGCCGAGGAGATCGTCGCGCGCGTCGAGCCCGTCGAGCAGGTGCGCCTGGTGTCCTCCGGCACCGAGGCGACCATGTCGGCGATCCGGCTGGCGCGCGGCTTCACCGGGCGCGCCAAGATCGTGAAGTTCGCCGGCTGCTACCACGGTCATGTGGACGCGCTGCTGGCCGCCGCCGGTTCCGGTCTCGCGACCTTCGCGCTGCCGGACACCCCCGGTGTGACGGGCGCGCAGGCCGGCGACACGATCGTGCTCCCCTACAACGACCTGGAAGCGGTACGGGCGGCCTTCGCCGCGCACCCGGGCGAGATCGCCTGTGTGATCACCGAGGCCGCGCCCGGCAACATGGGCGTGGTGCCGCCGGCGGAGGGCTTCAACCAGGGGCTCGCCGACCTGTGCCGCGCGGACGGCGCGCTGTACATCTCCGACGAGGTGATGACCGGTTTCCGTACCTCCCGCGCGGGCTGGTACGGCGTGGACGGGGTGCGGCCCGACCTGATGACCTTCGGCAAGGTCATGGGCGGCGGCTTCCCGGCGGCGGCCTTCGGCGGCCGCGCGGACGTGATGGGGCACCTCGCGCCCGTCGGCCCCGTCTACCAGGCGGGCACGCTCTCGGGGAACCCCATCGCCACCGCCGCGGGCCTCGCGCAGCTGCGGCTGCTCGACGACGCGGCGTACGCGAAGATCGACGCGGTGTCGCGGGAGATCCAGGGCCTGGTGACGGCCGCGCTCGCCAAGGAGGGCGTGGCGCACCGGGTGCAGACCGCGTCCAGCATGTTCTCCGTCTTCTTCACCGAGGACGAGGTCCGTACCTACGAGGACGCCAAGAAGCAGGAGTCCTTCCGCTTCAACGGGTTCTTCCACTCGATGCTGGCGCAGGGCGTCTATCTGCCGCCGTCGGCCTTCGAGTCCTGGTTCGTTTCCACCGCACACGACGAGCAGGCGGTCGAGCGGATCGCGGCCGCGCTGCCGGCCGCCGCCCGGGCCGCCGCGGAGGCCACCGCATGACCGCGCCCGACTACGCCGCCGGAAACACCCCCGACCTGACCGTCGTGCACCTGGTGCGCCACGGTGAGGTCCACAACCCGGACGGGGTCCTGTACGGGCGCCGCGCGGGCTACCACCTGTCCGAGCTGGGGCGGCGGATGGCCGACCGGGTCGCCGAGCACCTGGGGAGCCGTGACATCACCCACGTGGTGGCGTCCCCGCTGGAGCGGGCGCAGGAGACGGCGGAGCCGATCGCCAAGAGCCACGGTCTGGACCTGGCCACGGACGGGCGGCTGCTGGAGGCGGGCAACGTCTTCGAGGGCAAGACCTTCGGGGTCGGCGACGGCGCGCTGCGCAAGCCGGGCAACTGGAAGCACCTGACGAACCCGTTCAAGCCGTCCTGGGGCGAGCCGTACGTCGAGCAGGTGGTCCGGATGATGAGCGCGCTGGAGACGGCGCGCGACGCGGCCCGCGGCCACGAGGCGGTGGCGGTCAGCCACCAGCTGCCGATCTGGATCGTGCGCAGCTTCGCGGAGAAGCGCCGGCTGTGGCACGACCCGCGGCGCCGTCAGTGCACGCTGGCCTCGCTGACGTCCTTCACGTACCAGGGCGACAAGCTGGTGTCGGTGGGCTACAGCGAGCCGGCCCGGGATCTGGTCCCGGCGCACCTGCTGGCGGGTGCGAAGCCGGTGAAGGGCAAGTCGAAGGCGTTCGGCGCCTGACCGCTTGATCGACGGTCTGTTACGAACCGTTACAGCTTTACCTAAATAAATACAAGTCGCATGGGAATCACCGTTCTAGTACCGCACAACTCATCGAATTGTCCGTTTATATGGGCAATGACGTGTGGGTGGCGGGGGACGACGAGGACGGTGACATGCGCGACTTCAGCCGAAGGGGAGTGCTCGGACTCGGACTTGGCGCCGCGGCGGCCGCCGGCATCGCCGGCTGCGTTTTCGGTGACGCGGGTTCGGGCGGCGGTCCGGGGCGGGGGGATTCCACTCCCGGCCCGGGCGGACCTCCGGTCAAGGCCATCGGTGACGGCTCCACGGCCGACACCGGGCCGCAGCCGAACCAGCCGGACCAGCCCGTGCCGCTCCAGCCGGGCGAGACCCCGCCGCAGTTCGTCGTCTTCAGCTGGGACGGGGCGGGGGAGGTCGGCAACGGCCTCTTCCCGCGCTTCCTCAAGCTCGCCAGGGACCACGGCGCGGCCATGACCTTCTTCCTCTCCGGCCTCTACCTCCTGCCCGAGTCGAAGAAGGCCCTCTACCAGCCGCCGAACAACCCAGCCGGGGCCTCGGACATCGGCTACCTCAAGGACGAGAACGTCCGCAACACCCTGAAGTACGTGCGCGAGGCGTGGCTCGACGGACACGAGGTGGGGACCCACTTCAACGGCCACTTCTGCGGCGGGGCGGGCTCCGTCGGCCGCTGGAGCCCCGAGGACTGGCGCAGCGAGATCGACCAGGCCGTGTCGTTCGTCACCAACTGGCGCACGAACACCGGCTTCACCGACCTGGAGCCGCTGCCCTTCGACTACCGCAAGGAGCTGGTCGGCGCCCGCACCCCCTGCCTCCTCGGCCGGGACGGCCTGCTGCCCACCGCCGGGACCCTGGGCTGGCGCTACGACTCCAGCTCGCCGGGCGGCCTGCAGACCTGGCCGGTGAAGAAGGCGGGGCTCTGGGACCTGCCGTTGCAGTCCCTGCCCTTCCCCGGCCACTCCTTCGAGGTGCTGTCGATGGACTACAACATCCTCGCCAACCAGTCGAAGAACACCACCCGGGGCGTCCCGGCCCACTACCCCGGCTGGCGTTCCCAGGCCACCGCCACCTACCTCGGGGGTTTCCGGCGGGCGTACGAGACGAACCGCGCCCCGCTCTTCATCGGCAACCACTTCGAGGAGTGGAACGGCGGCATCTACATGGACGCCGTCGAGGAGGCCCTCAAGGGCATGGCGGACAAAAGGGATGTACGGCTCGTATCCTTCCGGCAGTTCGCCGACTGGCTGGACGTCCAGGACCCCAGGGTGCTCGCCCGGCTGCGCACTCTGGCCCCCGGTCAGTCGCCGGCCGGCGGCTGGGGGGCCTACCTCGCCACCGTCTGACCAGGGCATTGGCAGGGCGCCGGGGGGCGCGGAAGATCGACGGATTGCTCATGCGAAACTTTTCACATGAGCCTTAGCCGCGCACGTGCCCGTCGACGCAGCAGCCGCTCGACCAGCGGTCGCGCCCTCCTGCTGACCGCGGCGACCGCCGCGGGCGTCCTGGTCCTGGCGTCCTGCACCTCGGCGGACGGCAAGCCCTCCGGCGGGTCCGGCGGCAACTACGTCGTGGGCCCGACCGGCATCTCCACCGTCGCCGCCGGTGAGCGCGCCGCGGCTCCGAAGCTCGACGGCGGCACCGTCGACGGCCAGACCCTCGACACCACCACCCTCAAGGGCAAGGTCGTCGTCCTCAACGTGTGGGGCTCCTGGTGCCCGCCGTGCCGCGGCGAGGCCAAGTACTTCGCGAAGGCATCGAAGGAGTACGCCGACGCCGGCGCGGACGTCGCCTTCGTCGGGATCAACACCCGCGACACCAGCACGCAGAACGCGACCGCGTTCGAGGAGACCTACGGGATCACCTACCCGAGTCTCTTCGACCCCGACGGCAAGCTGATGCTCCGCTTCCCCAAGGGCACGCTCAACCCGCAGGCCATCCCCTCCACGATCGTCCTCGACAAGCAGGGCAAGATCGCCGCCCGCGCGCTGGTCGCGATCAACGACGAGCAGCTCCGCTCGATGATCGACCCGCTCGTCGCGGAGAAGTGACCCGGTGCTCGCCGACCTCCTCCTCGCCGCCGAGCCGACGGGCATGAACACCACCGTCCTGAACGGGACGCTGCTGCTCGCCCTCCCCATCTCGGTCCTGGCCGGACTCGTCTCCTTCTTCTCGCCCTGCGTGCTCCCCCTGGTCCCCGGCTACCTCTCCTACGTGACCGGGGCCGGCGGCGCCGACCTCGCCGAAGCGCGGCGCGGCCGGATGCTGGCGGGCGCGAGTCTGTTCATCCTCGGGTTCACCGCCGTCTTCGTCTCCACGGGCGCCCTCTTCGGATTCTTCGGCTCCACCCTCCAGGAGCACCGGACGCTCATCTCCCGGATCCTGGGTGTCTTCGTCATCCTGATGGGCCTCTTCTTCATGGGGGCGATCCCCGGCCTGACGATGCGGGAGTTCCGCTTCCACCGGAAGCCGACGGCGGGCCTGCTCGGCGCGCCGCTTCTCGGCGTGCTCTTCGGCGTCGGCTGGGCCCCCTGCATCGGCCCGACCCTGGCGGCCGTCACCACGCTGTCCATGGACCAGGCGAGCGCCGGCCGCGGCGCCCTGCTGACCGTCGCCTACTGCCTGGGCCTGGGCGTGCCCTTCCTCCTCGCCGCGCTCGCCTTCCGCAAGGCGCTCGGCACGTTCAGCTGGGTGAAGCAGCACTATGCGTGGGTGATGCGGATCGGTGGCGGCATGCTGATCCTGACCGGCCTGCTGCTCGTCACAGGAGCATGGGACAGCATCGTCAGCGACATGCAGCAATGGACCGACAGCTTCACGGTGGGGATCTGAGGACTTAACGCACATGAGTACGACAGACAAGGCGCCCGTCGAGGCGCCGCAGCAATCCGAGGACGCCACCGAACCCGCGCTCGGCGCGGCCGGCGCCCAGCTGTCCACCGCACCGTTGGAGGACGCGCCCACCGGAGCGGCCGCCGGCCTCGGGGTCGTCGGCTGGGCCCGCTGGTTCTGGCGCCAGCTCACCTCCATGCGGGTCGCGCTGATCCTGCTCTTCCTGCTCTCGCTGGGCGCCATCCCCGGCTCCCTGATCCCGCAGACCTCCGTCGACGCGATGAAGGTCGCCGAGTGGCAGCGGACCCACGAGTTCTGGGTTCCCCTCGCCGAGAAGCTCCAGCTCTTCGACGTCTACACGTCGTTCTGGTTCTCCGCGATCTACATCCTGCTGTTCGTGTCGCTGATCGGCTGCATCGTGCCGCGCACCTGGCAGTTCGTCGGCCAGCTCCGCGGCCGCCCGCCGGCCGCCCCCAAGCGGCTCGACCGGCTCCCCGCCCACACCACCTGGCGCACCGAGACCTCCCCCGACGAGGTCCTCGCCCACGCCACGACCCTGCTGGGCCGGCGCCGGTTCCGCACCGAGGCCGGGACGGGCCACGTCGCGGCGGAGAAGGGATACCTCCGCGAGACCGGCAACCTGGTCTTCCACCTCGCCCTGATCGTGATGCTGGTCGCCTTCGCCTGGGGCAAGCTCTACACGTCCGAGGGCGGCAAGCTCGTCCTGCGCGGCAGCGGCTTCTCCAACACGCTCACCCAGTACGACGACTTCAAGTCCGGCAGCCTCTTCACCCCCGACGACCTGCCGCCCTTCAGCTTCACGCTGGACAGGTTCGACGCCACCTACGAGAAGACGGGCCCGCAGAAGGGCACCCCGCGCGACTTCAAGGCGTACGTCACCCTCAGCGAGGGAGCCCACGGCGCCCCGCGGAAGACCGAGATCGAGGTCAACAAGCCCCTCGAAGTCGACGGGGCCAAGGTCTACCTGCTCGGCCACGGCTACGCGCCGGTCATCTCGGTGACCGACCCCGCCGGCAAGGTGATCTTCCGCAACGCCGTGCCGATGCTGCCGCAGGACGCGAACCTCACCTCGGCCGGCGCCATCAAGGTCACCGACGGCTACAAGAACAAGAACGGCGAGAAGGAGCAGCTCGGCTTCTCCGCCCAGTTCGTACCGACCTTCGCGGGCAAGGGCGGCGGCACGATGCTCTCGCAGTTCCCCGCCGCGGACCTCCCCGTCATCGCCCTCAACGCCTACCACGGCAGCCTCGGCGTGGACTCCGGTCTGCCGCAGAACGTGTACCAGCTGGACACGCGCAAGATGCGGCAGTTCACGAAGGAGAACGGCGACCCGTTCGCCCAGATGCTGGAGCCCAAGGAGACGATGACCCTGCCCGACGGCGCGGGCACCGTGACCTTCGAGGGCATCGAGCGCTGGGCCACCTTCTCCGTCACCCGCCAGCCCGGCAGCGGCCTCGCCCTCGCGGGCGCGATCGCCGCCATCGCGGGCCTGGCAGGATCGCTGTTCATCCAGCGCCGCCGGATCTGGGTCCGGGCGGTGCCCGGCAAGGACGGCGTGACCGTCGTCGAGATGGCGGGCCTGGGCCGCAGCGAGTCCGCCAGGCTCCCGCAGGAGCTGGCGGACCTGGCCGCCGTACTGCACGAGCGGGCGCCCTCGGCGCCCCACCCTGTCGAAGCAGAAGCAGAAGAAGAACAAGGAGAGCGCGGATGACGCTGCTCGCAGCCGCAGCCAACGAGAGTCTGGCCGAGATCAGCAACAAGCTGATCTACGCGTCGATGGCGGTCTACACCCTCGCCTTCTTCGCTCACATCACCGAGTGGGTCTTCGGCAGCCGCAGCAAGGTGGGCCGCACGGCCGCCGCGCTGACCGGGGGCGGGGCAGGGGCGCGGGGCGCGGCTCCGGCCGTCCGGGTCCGGGGCGAGGGCGCCACCGCCGTCCTCGACAAGCCGCAGGTCGTCACGCGTTCCGCCGCGGGCACCCGGGACGTCCCGGACGGCCCCGGCGCGGCCGGCGGCACCGAGAAGGGCGACCTGTACGGGCGGATCGCGATCTCGCTGACCGTGCTCGCCTTCCTCATCGAGGCGGCCGGCGTGGTCGCCCGCGCGCTGTCGGTGCAGCGGGCCCCCTGGGGCAACATGTACGAGTTCTCGATCACCTTCTCCACGGTGGCCGTCGGCGCGTACCTGGCCCTGCTGGCCCTGAAGAAGAACGTCCGCTGGCTCGGCCTGATCCTGGTCACCACGGTCCTGCTGGACCTCGGCATCGCCGTGACCTGGCTGTACACCGAGAGCGACCAGCTGGTCCCGGCGCTGCAGTCGTACTGGCTGTGGATCCACGTCTCCACCGCGATCTTCTGCGGCGCGGTC
The DNA here is from genome assembly GCF_040296725.1 of Streptomyces sp. NPDC002044. Taxonomy (NCBI): domain Bacteria; kingdom Bacillati; phylum Actinomycetota; class Actinomycetes; order Kitasatosporales; family Streptomycetaceae; genus Streptomyces; species Streptomyces sp. NPDC002044. Next base: position 491 of record NZ_JBEOXU010000126.1, on the reverse strand, counting down.
TTCTACATCGGCGCGGCCGGCACGGCCCTCTACCTGTTCCGTGACTCCTACGAGGCCAAGCTGGCCTCCGGCGGGACGCCGGGCCGGTTCGCCACCTCCGTCATGGAGCGGCTGCCCTCGGCGGGCTCGCTCGACAAGTTCTCGTACCGGATCAACGCCGCCGTCTTCCCTCTGTGGACCTTCACGATCATCGCGGGCGCGATCTGGGCGGGCGACGCCTGGGGCCGCTACTGGGGCTGGGACCCCAAGGAGGTCTGGTCCTTCGTGACCTGGGTGGCCTACGCCTGCTACCTGCACGCCCGCGCCACCGCCGGCTGGAAGGGCCGCAAGGCCGCGTACCTCGCGCTCTTCGCCTTCGCCTGCTGGATCTGGAACTACTACGGCGTCAACATCCTGCTCAGCGGCAAGCACTCGTACGACGGCGTCTGACCCGGCCCGTACCGACCGCACGGCGAAGCCGGTGTCCCGCCCCCGTGGCGGGACACCGGCTT
>NZ_JBEOXU010000125.1:0-18230 GCF_040296725.1 Streptomyces sp. NPDC002044 | reverse complement strand
GCATCGCCGCGGACGCGTCCTTCGCCGTAGGCGCGTGCGGCCCGGCGGCCGTCCCTTCCCGGCCCTCAGGCCCCGCCGTCCGGGACGGGCCCCGCGCCCGTGAGCTCCGCCGCCGCGCTCGCGAGCAGCATGTCCAGCGCCGTCGGGTAGGCGCTGGCCGTCATGCGCGCGGCCAGCAGCCCGGCCGTCGCCGCGATGTGCGGGTAGGGGCCCTCCGGCAGCCGGGCGTACGTCGACTCCCACCGGCCCTCGTCGGCCTCCCGCGAGGCGTCGGCCAGCGCCAGGGCGCCGGCGTCCAGCGCCGCGAAGGCGAGGCTCTGGTCGATGAAGGCGTGGTAGATCCGCACCGCGGCCGGGTCCGGGAACCCGGCCGTGCGCAGGATCCCGAGGATCGCCTCGTCCGCCGCGATCTCCCGCGGCCGCCCCGTCACACGGCTGGCGGTGAGCACCGCGGCCTGCGGGTGGGCGAGATACGCGCCGTGAATGCGCAGGCCGAGTTCCCGCAGGTCGCCGCGCCACGCTCCGGTGGGGGACCAGCCCGCCAGGGCCCGGCCGATCAGCTCCTCGCCGATCGCGAGCGTGAGGTCGTCCATCCCCGAGAAGTACCGGTACAAGGTGCTCGGGTCCGCCCCGAGAGCCGACCCGAGCCGCCGCGCCGACAGCCCGGCGCCCCCGTGCTCGCGCAGCATCCGCAGCGCCGTCTCCACGATCAGCCGCTCCGACAGGACCGTTCCCCGCAAGGTGGGACGGCGCCGCCTGCGCGCCTCCTCGGGGACCACCTTCTTCGCCATCGCGGTACCGATTCCTTCCCGGATGAACCGCCCGCCGTGCACCGGTGGCCTTATGCCAACAGCATTGACCTTAATCTCACCGCCCGGGTTTCATCCCTTCCGGGAGGAGCGGACCTCTCATTCGACGAAGGGTTCCTGTCATGCGTGTACTGCTCGTCGGCGCCGGAGGCGTCGGGACGGCGATCACCCGGATCGCGGCCCGCCGCGACTTCTTCGACCATCTCGTCGTCGCCGACTACGACCTGTCCCGCGCCGAGGCCGCCGTCGCCGCGCTGGACGACCGGGGCGTCCGGTTCAGCGCCTGCCGCGTCGACGCCTCGGACGAGGCCGCCGTGACCGCGCTGCTCACCGAGCGGCGGTGCGACGTCCTCGTGAACGCCACGGATCCGCGGTTCGTCATGCCGCTGTTCCGGGCGGCCCTGGCCGCCGGCACGCACTACCTGGACATGGCGATGTCGCTGTCCCGCCCGCACCCCGGCCGGCCCTACGACGAGTGCGGGGTCAAGCTCGGCGACGAGCAGTTCGAGCGGGCCCGGGAGTGGGAGAAGTCCGGCCGGCTCGCCCTCGTCGGCATGGGGGTGGAGCCCGGGCTGTCGGACGTGTTCGCCCGCTACGCCGCCGAGGAGCTCTTCGACGAGATCGAGGAGATCGGCGTGCGCGACGGCGCGAACCTGACCGTGGAGGGCTACGACTTCGCCCCGTCCTTCAACATCTGGACCACCATCGAGGAGTGCCTCAACCCGCCGGTGGTCTACGAGGCGGACCGCGGCTGGTTCACGACGGAGCCCTTCAGCGAGCCGGAGGTCTTCGACTTCCCCGAGGGCATCGGCCCGGTCGAGTGCGTGAACGTCGAGCACGAGGAGGTGCTGCTGATCCCCCGCTGGGTCGACGTCCGCCGGGTCACCTTCAAGTACGGCCTCGGCGACGACTTCATCGGCAAGCTCAAGACCCTGCACGCCCTGGGGCTGGACTCGACCGCCCCGGTGACGGTCCACGGCGACGCGGGACCCGTCCGGGTCTCGCCGCGTGACGTGGTCGCCGCCTGCCTGCCGGACCCGGCCACCCTGGGGGACCGGATGAAGGGCAAGACCTGCGCCGGAACCTGGGTCAAGGGCGTCAAGGACGGCCTGCCGCGCGAGGTGTACCTCTACCACGTGGTCGACAACGAGTGGTCCATGCGCGAGTACGGCTCCCAGGCCGTGGTCTGGCAGACCGCCATCAACCCGGTGGTGGCGCTGGAGCTGATGGCCACCGGGGTCTGGTCGGAGCCGGGCGTCCTCGGCCCCGAGGCCCTGCCGCCCCGGCCCTTCCTCGACCTGCTCACCGCCTACGGCTCCCCGTGGGCCGTACGCGACCAGAGCTGACGGGCGTCCCACGGCCGCCGTACGCCACACGCCACACGCCGGCCGCCGGTCCGAGCGGACGGCGCCCCCGGTACGGTGGGGGCGGTTCGCGCTGTCGACGGTGCCACCAGGTTCCCGGTCGGCGCGGCCGACGGGAGGGAAGCCTCGATGTCCGAATCCGAAGCCGCAGGACCGGAGCAGCGGGACGACACCGCGCATCCGAACGTGGTCGAGCCGTTCCTGGACCTCGACCTGCAGATGCTGATCAGCATGCTGGACGGTGACGAGACCGGGCAGTCCCACTTCGGTGTCTCGCTGAACATCCCCGGCGGCGTCCTCTACGGCCAGGCGATCAGCCGCAAGGCGTACGAGGAGGAGTGGGAGAACAGCCTGCGCGACGCGTCCGGGTCGGGATCGGAGTCACTCGCCCGGGTTCCCCGGCTCGTCCGGGAGGCCGTCCGCGAGGAACTCGGTTCCCGCACGCCGGCCCTGCTGCCCCGGTGGGTGCACCTGCGCGAGGCCACGTTCCTCACGGGCGCGGCGAACCAGACCATGCGCTACGCCCTGTGGCGCGGCCGCCTCGCGGACGTCGCGGGGTGGTCGCTTTCCCTCCCCTCGTAAACGGGGTCCCCTCCCCTCGTGAACGGGGTCCCCTCCCCTCGTGAACGGGGTCCCCGCCCCCCGGGGCGGGGACCCCGGCGGGGCGCGGGGCCGGGGCCCGGGAGGGGGCGGCTGGAGCGGGGCTGGAGCCGCCCTCCGGGCCCAGCGTCACGCACGGTACGCTCCCGGCCCGGGCCCGCACGCCCGGCCGGCTGCAAGGGAGAGGAACACACGTGACCGTAGCCAAGGACAGGCTCGACGCACTCCGGGCCGAAATCGAGCGCCGCAACCCGGCTCAGCCCGAGTTCCACCAAGCCGTGCGGGAGGTGCTCGACACCCTCGCCCCGGTGTTCGCCGCGCGCCCCGCCTACGCGGAGTCCGGGCTCCTGGAGCGGCTCCTGGAGCCCGAGCGCCAGATCATCTTCCGCGTCCCGTGGACGGACGACCGGGGCCGGGTGCACGTCAACCGCGGCTATCGGGTGGAGTTCAACAGCGCCCTCGGCCCGTACAAGGGCGGCCTGCGCTTCCACCCGTCCGTCGACATCGGCGTGGTGAAGTTCCTCGGCTTCGAGCAGATCTTCAAGAACGCGCTGACCGGGCTGGGCATCGGCGGCGGCAAGGGCGGCAGCGACTTCGACCCGCACGGCAAGTCCGACGCCGAGGTCATGCGCTTCTGTCAGTCCTTCATGACCGAGCTGTACCGGCACATCGGCGAGCACACGGACGTACCGGCCGGTGACATCGGCGTCGGCGGCCGCGAGATCGGCTACCTGTTCGGCCAGTACCGGCGGATCACCAACCGCTGGGAGGCCGGCGTCCTGACCGGCAAGGGCATCGGCTGGGGAGGCTCGTCGATCCGCCCCGAGGCCACCGGCTACGGCAGCGTGCTGTTCGCGGCCGAGATGCTGAACGTCAGGGGCGAGTCGCTGGACGGGCTCAGTGCCGTCGTCTCGGGCTCCGGAAACGTCGCCCTCTACACGATCGAGAAGCTCCAGCAGCTCGGCGCCAACCCGCTGACCTGCTCGGACTCGCAGGGCTACGTGGTCGACGACAAGGGCATCGACCTGCCCCTGCTACGGCAGATCAAGGAAGTCGAGCGCGGGCGCGTCAGCGAGTACGCGGTGCGGCGCGGTTCCTCCGCCCGCTTCGTACCCGGGGGCCGGGTCTGGGAGGTCCCTGCGGACGTGGCCTTCCCCTCCGCGACCCAGAACGAACTCGGCGCCGAAGACGCCCGCACGCTCATCGCGAACGGCGTCAAGGCGGTCTCCGAGGGCGCGAACATGCCCACCACCCCCGAGGCCGTCCACCTCTTCCAGGCGGCCGGCGTGGCCTTCGGCCCCGGCAAGGCCGCCAACGCGGGCGGAGTCGCGGTCAGCGCGCTGGAGATGGCCCAGAACGCGGGCCGGGTCGCGTGGGACCGCGGCCGCGTCGAGGAGGAACTCGCCGGGATCATGCGGTCGATCCACGCGGTGGCCCACGAGACGGCCGAGCGATACGGGACCCCCGGCGACTACGTGGCCGGCGCCAACATCGCCGGGTTCGAACGGGTCGCCGACGCGATGCTGGCCCAGGGCGTCATCTAGTGCCGTGACCGCAGAGGTCCACCGGGTCGCGACACCCGGCCGCACCCCGAGGTTCGCCCCGGGGTGCGGCCGAAGCGGGCCGTGGGGCGACGCCGGAGCGGCACGCCCCCGACCCGCGCCGGGGTCCCGCCGGCCGGTGGCCGGGTCAGGGCCGCGGACGGGTCGCGTCCGGGTCCTCGTCGGGCGTCTGCCAGGAGTCCTGACGGGCCTGGGCCTGCGGGCTCTGATCCGCCGGCCGTGCCCCGGGGTCCTTGAGCCTGGAGGCGCGCCGGCTTCCGTACCAGAACGCCCCGATCAGGAGAGCGGCCACTACCACTCCGGCCACGATGAGGAAGAGGGACGTCGAACCGTCGGCCGCGAGAGTCATGGAGGTGATCATGGGCTGCGTCTACCCGGTCTCGCGCGTTCTGCACGCCCCGGCCCTCCGGCGTCTCCTGCGGATCGTGCCGGGCCCGCGTTGCCGCCAACGCGGCGAGGTGCGGCACCGGACCACGCGGACCGGGCCGACACGACCGAACGCGGCGCCCTAGAAGCCGCCGTAGCGCATGCGGCCCAGCGCCGTCATGGGCCGGTCGTGAGCGGCGACGGGGGCCGGGAGGCAGGTCGAGCCGGTCAGGTAGCGGTCCACCGCGGCGGCCGCCGCCCGCCCCTCGGCTATGGCCCACACCACCAGGGACTGGCCGCGCCCCGCGTCGCCCGCGACGAACACGCCGGGCGCCCGCCCGCCGCCGGCCGCGAAGGACGCGTCGCGCACGAAGTTCCCGAGGTCGTCGCGCTCCAGCCCCAGCTGCTCGCACAGGCCGCCGGCCCGCTCGGGCCCGGAGAACCCCAGGGCCAGCAGCACCAGCCCGGCCGGGATCACGCGGCCGGTGCCCGCCAGGGGCTTGCGGGCCTCCGGCTCGACGGCGGTCAGGCACATCGCCCGCACCCGGCCCGAGGCGTCCCCCTCGAAGCGCAGGGTGGCGCAGGAGAAGGAGCGGGGATCGCGGCCCTCGCGCCCGCGGGCCTCCTCGTGGGCATGGGACACGCGGTACACCTTCGGGTACACCGGCCAGGGCTCCCCGGCGGACCGGTCCGGCCCGGGCTCCGGGTTGATGTCGAGCTGGACCACGGAGAGCGCACCCTGCCGCAGGGCCGTGCCCAGGCAGTCGGAGCCGGTGTCACCCCCGCCGACGATCACCACGTGCAGGCCCGCGGCGGTGACCGGCGACCGGGCGTGGTCGCCCTCCCGCACCCGGTTGGCGAGGGTCAGGTAGTCCAGCGCCTGGTGGATGCCGCGCAGCGCCCGGCCGGGAACCGGCAGCTCCCGCCGCTCACCGGCCCCGACCGCGACGACGAGCGCGTCACACCGGCTCCGCAGCTCGGCCGCGCCCGTCGAACCGCCGACGTCCGCATCCGTCACGAACGCGGTGCCCTCCGCCCGCATCTGCTCGATCCGCCGGTCCAGGTGCGACTTCTCCATCTTGAACTCGGGGATGCCGTAGCGCAGCAGTCCGCCGACCCGGTCGGCCCGCTCGTGCACGACCACGGTGTGCCCGGCCCGCGTCAGCTGCTGCGCCGCTGCCAGCCCGGCCGGTCCGGAGCCGACGACGGCGACGGTCTTGCCGCTGTGGCGTTCGGGCGGCCTCGGGACGGCGTATCCGCGCCGCTTGCCCTCGTCCGCGATCACCTGCTCGACGTTCTTGATCGTCACCGGATCCGCGTTGATCGACAGCACGCAGGCGTCCTCGCAGGGCGCCGGGCAGAGCCGGCCGGTGAACTCCGGGAAGTTGTTCGTCGCGTGCAGCCGCTCGTACGCGGCGCGCCAGTCGCCCCTGGCCGCGTACGCGTTCCACTCCGGCACGAGGTTTCCCAGCGGGCAGCCCGTGTGGCAGAACGGGATGCCGCAGTCCATGCAGCGGTCGGCCTGCTGGGAGACGAGCGGAAGCAGCGCCTGGCCCGCGTACACCTCGTGCCAGTCGCCGAGCCGCTCCCCGACGGTACGGGCGGGGACCGGCTTGTGGGGGATCCTGAGGAAGCCGAACGGATCGGTCACACGCCCGCCTCCCTGGATCGTTCGCGGTGTGGGCGCGGTACCGGCGCGTACGGCGCGTTCCGTGTGCTGCCTGTGGCGGTTCGACCAGATTACGCCGCCTTCGGCGCTGACTCCCAGGTGGAACGGCGGCCTGCCCCTCAGTCCCGCCCGGGCGGGACGGTGGACGCGCCGCCGGGGGCCCGGCGGGGGCGGGTGTCCAGCAGGCTCCACACCCGGCGGCCGTCCTCGGCGGCGTCGCTGCCGCAGCTCGCCGTGCCGCTGACGGCGGCGACACGGGTCAGGAACGCGTCGTCGTCCGGGGCCGGCCCGGAGCGGTCGCTGAGAACGCCGATGAGGATCATCTGGTCCTGGTCGGCCGCGTGCACGCTGATCCGCCTGCCGCCGTCCGCGCGCCGGACCGGGGGGTCACTCGCGCAGCAGCGCGCACACGAAGTCCTCCTGGACCGAGCGGACTTGCGCGAGCAGGTCGGGGGCGAGGGTGAGCGAGGTCTGCGCGGTGATCGAGAAGGTGAGGGAGCGGCGGCCGTCCGCGGTGGCCGCCACCAGCTGCGTGTAGCCGGCCGTGTTGCCCGTGTGGCCGTACACCACCCCGCAGCGCGTCGTGTAGCGGTAGACGGCCAGTCCCGCATCGTTGCGGCCGGGGCCGGGGGGCTGCGAGAGCGCGCCCGGGATGAACGTGAACTGCTCCTCACGGGTCCGGTTCGAGACGAGCGTGCCGCCCGCGTAGCCCCGGATGAACTTGGTCAGGTCCTTCGGCGTCGAGACGATGCCGCCGGCGGCCCAGGCTCCCGACGCGCTCACGGCCTCGCTGACGTCGACCGGCTCGGCGGGCGGCTCCACCTGGTAGCCGTGGAGGAAGGGTTCGGGCAGCCGGTATCCCTGCGGCAGGCTCGTCCGTTCCAGCCCCAGCGGTTCGTACACGAGCTCGCGGAGCAGTCCCTCGTACCGGTGTCCGGTGACCGCCTCGGCCATGAGGGCGACGGCGATGTTGTCGGAGTTGGAGTACTGGTACCGGCTTCCCGGGCGGAACGCGAGGTCCTCGTCGGCGACGAACTCCAGGAGCCGCCGGGAGTCGAAGCGGTGGCGGGGGTCCGCCGAGATGACGTCGATGAAGTCCTGGGAACCGGAGTAGTCGGGCAGTCCGCTCGTGTGGTTGAGGAGTTGGCGCAGCGTCACCCGGTGCCAGGCGGCCGGCTGGCCCGGCAGCACCTCTCCGATGGTGGAGTCCAGGCCCAGCCGGCCGCGGTCGACGAGCCGGAGCGCCACCGCCCCGCTGAAGGCTTTGGCGACGCTGGCGATCCGCATGTGGTCGCCCGCCTTCGGCGGCCGGCCGCTCTCCACGTCGGCCACGCCCGCCCGGTAGACCTCCGTACGGTCGCCGTCCTGGAGTACGGCGATGACGCCGGGGGGACCGCCGGGGGTGGCCACCAGGTCCCGCAGCTCCTGCTGGAGGGTGGCTCCGGGAGGCGGATCGCGGTCCTCCCCGGCCCGCGCCGGCTGGATCAGACCGCCGAGTACGGCGCCGCACACGGCGGTCGCCGCGACCAGGCGCAACGACGGGCGGATCCGGCGTTCGAGGCCGTACGGGCGTGGGGACACGGAGGTACCTCCAGGGGGAGACGGAACGCGGTGGCCCACGATGACAGGGGCCGGAGGGGCGGCGGCGGCGACGCGGCCGCCCGCCGACGTGCCGTGGCCCGTCCGGCCCTGCCGTCGCCGGGGCGCGCGTCGCGTTGCGCTGTCCGGCTTCCGGGCGGCGGCGCCCGGGTTACGCCGCCGGCGTGATGATCTTCGCGATCTCCAGGAAGAGCTCGGTGGCGTGGTCCTCGTCGAGCGTCGCGAACGACCGGTTCATCTCCACGATCACGGTGGCGCCGCCCTTCGGGTTCTGGAACATCGCCGTGTTGTAGCCGAGGATCGTCCCGTTGTGCCCGAGCCACCCGTCGAACGACGCGATGCCCAGCCCGTACGCCACCCGTACCGGCTCGGTGGCGATGGGGACGAACCGGAGCCGCTGCCGCTGGAGTTCGGGAGTGAGCAGCTTCTCGCCCGTCGCGACCTCCCGGGCCCAGACCCGCAGGTCAACGAGGTCCGAGAGCATCGCGCCCGCGCCCGCCGCATAGGACGGGTTGGAGCGCGTGGTGTCGGTCATCGTGCCGTCCGGTCCGGCCGTGTACCCCGACGCGAACGGCTCCTGGATGTCGGAGTCCGTCGGATAGCTCGTGGCGGTCAGCTTCAGGGGCCGCGCGATGTCGGCCCGCATCCACTCCGCCAAGGGCTTCCCGCCGACCTTCTCCACGATGTCACCGAGCAGCACGTAATTGGTGTCCGAGTACTTGATGCCCTTGCCCGGCGCGAAGTACGGCGCGTGGCGGCGCGCGATGTCGAGGGCGTCCTGCGTGCGGAACGGGGCGTCGGGGTGCGTGGTGTACTGCTTCAGCCAGGCCGGATCGTCGGTGTAGCTGTAGATCCCCGAGGTCATGTTCAGCAGCTGGCGGATGGTGATGTCGCCGCCGCCGGGCCAGCTGACGTAGGTGTCCAGGGAATCGTCGAGCCGGAGCTTTCCGGCGCGCACGAGCTGGAGCACGGCCGTGCCGGTGAAGGTCTTGGTGATGCTGGCGATGCGGACCTTGTCGTCCCGGGCGATCGGCTCCTTCGTGTCGAGGTCCGCCGTCCCGACGGAATAGCCCCACTCGCCCGTCCCGGGCACGTTGACGTCCACGCGCACGCCGGGCACCTTGTTCGTCCGCCAGGCGCCGTCGACCGCGGCCCGCAGTTTCCGCTCGATGTCGGCGGGCAGCGGTCTCCGGGCCACCGCAGTGCCGGTGGGCTCGCCCGTGCCGGTGGGAGCGGCGCTGCCGGTGCTCGCGGAGGGGCCCAGGGCCTTCGGCGCGCTGTTCGGCGTACAGCCCGCCGTGAGGCAGGCCAGCCCTGCCAGTGCCACCACCGTGACGGTGCCCACCCTGAATCCCGGCCGTCCCATCCGCTTCACCGCGCCGCCTCTCGTGACCGATATGCCGCATTCATCACGCGACCATACGTCTGCGGCCCGGCCGAAGGCGCGATGCCACGAGCACGGTGGGGGAGAGGGGCGAGACGTGACTCCGCACACCCTCCCTTGACCGGACAAGGAAGGGTTACCTAAGTTCGACGGCATGACCCCGTCTCTCCCCACACCTCCCACCGGCCCGTCCGAGCCCGCCGCCTCCCGGCTGGTCGACTTCGCGGTCGACCTCACCTCCCAGGAGGTCCTGCGCCGGGCTCAGGTCATGGCCGCGCTCGGGCCCGACTGGGACCCGGTCGAGGTGCTGCGCGGCGAGGACGCGGCGTACGACCTGCTGTACTCGGGGCTCGACGCGGAGCAGCAGCGGCTGTACGACGGCCTGGTCACGGCCGGCGTCCTCCCGGGACGCGGGGGCGGCCGTGCTGCCTCTTGACCCGCAGGCCGACATCGGGCGCCGCGCCTGGGTCGCCTGCCCGAACTGCCGCGACACCCACGGGTGCGCGACGTGCGAGGAGCGGCGGGCGTGCTCCACGCACTGGCGCTACCTGCTCACCAACACCGGCAGCCTGCTGCACCTGCAGTGCCCCGGCTGCGCCCACGTGTGGGTGCACGAGAGCGGCTTCGGCGCCACGCGCTCCGTGTGGAGCCGCATCACGAGCGGCCTGCCGCGGTTCTGACCCGGGCCCGCCCGACCAGACCCACCCCGACCAGATCCAGACCAGTCCGACCCGGTCCGGCCCGCCTGCCCCTCTCGCGCCCTCACCCGCAGGTCGGAGCCCCGCTTGCTCCCGTGCTCCGCACTCCCGGCACGCGCCCGCGCTGCCGTGCGTGCCGGTTTCGGGGGAGGAGCAGGGCGGCCTCTCTCACGCCGTGGTGAGCACCCCCGTGGTTCGCCACGGCGTGGGTGAGGCCGCCCTGGTTTCTGGGGTCAGCCGGCCGTGGCCGTGACGGTGGCTGCGGTGGGGGCGGCGTCGGCGAGTCCGAGCCGGGCTCGGCAGCCGGGTGAGCCCGCCGGGTCGAACAGCGGGATGCGGTCGGCGGGCGTGATGCCGGGGAGGAGGTAGTTCCACATGTCCAGGACACGCGTGTGGAGGTCGCCGCGGGCGGTCCGCACGTGTGAGGTGACCTGGATGCCGGTGAACGAGCCGACCAGGAACGTGGAGAGGGCGTAGGCGTCGAGCGCGACGTGGACGTCGCCGCGATCCTGAGCCGGCATCAGGCAGCGGTGGCAGGTGTCGATCCAGGAGTTGTACGGGGAGGGGTCGGGGTCGGTGAACGAGCCGAACTCGATGAGCAGCCGGATCCCGGCGCGGACGCGGGCGTTGCTGCGCAGCGCGTGCGCCATCTGGTGGGTGAGGTCGATGACGGTCTGCAGGCCCGGGTCCTCGATGGTGGCGACGCCTTCGGCGACCTGGAACTGCTCGTCCATCAGGGCCCGGGCGAGGGCGTCCTTGGACTGGAAGTGAAAGTAGAGGGCGCCCTTGGTGACCCCGGCGTGCCGGACGACGTCGCTGAGGCTCGTGCCGTCGAATCCGGAGTGGTCGAAGGCGACGGCCGCGCCGTCGAGGATGGCCTGCCGGGTGATCTCGGCTCGTTCCTGCCTGACCCTGGCCACGTGCTTCTCCCCGTCGACGGCTGCTTCCGCAGGGCCAATGTAGTGGAAGGCAGGCGAAGTAAACCAGTCAACCAGTTTGTTCTTGCGTCGAAGTGGCTTCGTTTCATCGGGAATTGATGGTGTTCGCGGCAATACTTCCTGGTGGAGCCGGGTGCGGTGACGGGTGGGTCCGCGCCTTCGCCGCGGGCCGGCCCCGGCTCGGCCGCCTGCTCGGAGGAGCCGTGGTCAGGCGGGTTGTGGGGTGAGGCGCTTGTGGCCCTTGCGGTCGTAATACGCGGTCATGGCGAAGCCGAAGACCAGGGCCAGGACGGTGCCGATCGCGATCATGACCCAGGCGCGGGCGAGTCCGGCATCGGCGCGGGCATCGAAGTAGAGGATCGCGCGCACCCCGTCACCGAGTTGGCGCATGGGCTCGAAGTGGGACAGGAAGCGGTAGAAGCCGGGTACGGCCTGGAGCGGGATGGTGGCCCCCGACGACGGCAGGCCCAGCACGATGAACACGAACATGGACACCAGCTGGCCGAGCCCGCCGAACGCGGCGTTGATGGCCTGGACACCCAGGCCGACGGCCAGGGCCGCGCAGTAGGAGTAGACCCACAACAGGGGCAGGTGGGAGGCGTCCATTCCCAGGACGGTCACGCAGGCCAGGAGCACCAGGGCGGTGCTGACGAGCGTGATGCCCGCGGTCATCAGCATCTTCAGCAGCAGCGTCTGCGTACGGCTGATCGGTACGGTCGGGCGCCGGGTGTGCCAGGGGCCGATCTCGTTGTCGGCGTAGCCCAGGGCGGTGTCGACCGAGCTGCTGATGACGTTGCCGCCCATGAAACCGGCCAGCACGAGCAGCAGCGTGTAGTAGAAGGCGGTGAGGCCGAGTCCGCTGTGGGTGCCGATCGGGTGACCGACCTGGGTGACCACGTCGACCGGGTCGGCGAGCAGCAGCTTCGCGGTGGTGTCCGCCTGCGCACCGGCCGATGCCGTGAGCTGCCGGCCGATCGACCGTGAGGCGCCGTGGGCGGCCTGGGTGGTGATCTGGCTCGCGAGGGAGGAGCCCAGGCTCCCCTTCCCGGGGTTGGTGAGCACGGTGATCACCGGCTGTCGCGTGGCCCCGGGGGTGGTCAGGGCGGCGACGGAGTCGGTGAAGCCGGCCGGGATGACCAACGCGCCGTAGATCTTGCCCGAGTCGAGCTGGTCCTGGGCCTGGGCGCGGGTCAGCCGGCGCCAACCGGCTTTGCCGCCCGCGTCGTCCGAGGCGATGGCCGCCGCGATCCGGGTACCGAGGTTCTCCCGCTGCCCGGGCGGCGGCTTGCCCAGGTCGTCGTTCACGAGGGCGATGGGCAGATCGCGGAGGTCCGCGTTGGGGTTGACGACTCCGCCCATGTAGAGCAGGGACAGGAGCAGGGCCAGCAGCCCGGTGAGGATGGTGGGCGCCACCCACAGTCGGGGGCGGCGCAGCAGCGTCGTGGCATGGGCTTCGGGGGTGGCTGACGTGGACATGAGTCTCCGTGGGTTCCCGGCGGCGCCGGGTGCGAGCGGTGGCTGGGTGCGGCCGGGCCGCCGCGGCTACCGTGCGGGCGCGGCGCCCGCGGGCGTGGTGGCATCCGGCACGGCGCCCGCGCGCGCGGCGGCCCCGGGCGCCGTGGCCTCCGGCTCGGTGACCGGGCCGGGGACGGCGGGCACGATGGCGTACTGGGGACAGGGAGCGGTGAAGCACTGCTTGGGCGCCGGCACGCAGACGAAGCCCGCGGCCGGCCTCACGACGTCGCAAGGGCTCGCGGCGACGGTGTCCGAGGACGGGGGTGCGGGCGGCCACGAGTCCGCCCGGGCGGTGCTCACCGCGGCGAACAGGAGCGGCGCGACGACCAGCGACAGGCAGCCGGCGAGCCCGCCCGGGCGGAGGGACGTACGGAAGAGGGCCATGCACCGCAGCCAAGCACCCCCACCGCACGCCGCGGGGCAGGCGTGCCCCTGAGGTCACCCGTAAGAAATCCGCCGCCCGCCCCGCACCCGTATCCGCGCGTCGGGGCCGGAGCGCGTCGGCCGCCCCGTCAGGGGGCGAACAGCGGCGTCACGGCGGCCTCCGAGCCACTGTTCCAGTACGGCACGCGGGCCTTGTCGTCCACGTATAAGCCGCCCTTCGGCAGCTCCAGGAGCATTCCCTCGTCCGCGGGGCTGTCCGGGCGCTGGCCGTGCGGCGCGAGCGCCATGCCGGGGCGGGAGGCCAGGTCCAGGACCCCGGTTCAGGTCGCCGGCCGGCCGTCGGTGTCGAGGCCCAGCCGGTCGGACAGGGCGGTGAGCGTCGTGCCGAGGGGGAGCGCGACCCGGGTGACGGCGTGCCGGTCCCCCCGGGTGGGGTCCCGGTTGACGATCAGTACGGGCTTCCCGGCGCGGGCCGCCTGGCGGACGAACCGGAGCCCGGACATCACCGTCAGCGACGACCCCAGGACCAGCAGTGAGGTCGCCGCGCCGACCAGTTCGCGGCAGTGCTCGACCCGCTCCGGCGGTACGGTTTCGCCGAAGAACACCACGTCCGGTTTGAGGATCCCGCCGCACCTGGAGCAGGACACCACGGAGAAGTCCCCGACCTGCTCGTCGGTGAGGTCGGCGTCCCCGTCGGGGTTCAGTCCGGCTGCCACCGGGGCGAAGCCGGCATTGGCCTCCTCCAGCCGCAGGGCGAGTTCGCCGCGCGCGCTGAAGGCACCACAGGAAAGGCAGACGACCCGGTCCAGGCTCCCGTGGAGTTCCACCACGCCCTCGCTGCCGGCGGCCTGGTGCAGGCCGTCCACGTTCTGGGTGATCACACCCGCGAGGAGACCGTGCCGCCCGAACGCCGCCACGGCCCGGTGCCCGGCGTTCGGCCGGGCTCCGCCGAAGGTACGCCAGCCGAGGTGGCCGCGCGCCCAGTACCGGCGCCGAGCCTGGGCGCTCGCGGTGAACTCCTGGTAGGTCATCGGGGTGTGCCGCCTCAGGCTGCCGCCCTCGCCGCGGTAGTCGGGGATGCCCGACTCCGTGGAGATCCCGGCCCCGCTGAGCACCAGCACCCCGCCGGCCCTCAGCGCGTCGGCGACCGGCTCCGGATCCGTGGTGCCGGGCAGGAGGTCCTCGGTGGGCGTCCAGCTCAACGTGGGGCGCATGCGCATGCCGCCAGGGTACGGAACCCGCCGGGCGGAGGCGGGACGGCCGTCGCCGGACGCCCCTGCGCCGGCGGACGGCGCATCGCGGCGGCACGCGAAGACGCGGGGCCCGCGCGGGCCCCGCTCCGCCCGGAGGGCGGCTCCGGCGAGCTCCGGTCAGCTCCGGTCACTGCGCTTCGTGCCGTCGAGACAGAACCACAGCCACTTGCCGAAGCCGTCCGTACTGATGCCCCAGGCCGCGCTGAGCGCGTCGATGATCCCCAGGCCCCGGCCGGACTCGCGCACGGCGCTGTCCATGACCGTGCCCGCTCCGGGGGCGCCCGCTTCCCCGGCGGGGCGCGCCACCTCCGCGCACGCGTCCCGGACGGCGCACATGAGCGCACCGGTCTCCGCGTAGTGCCGGATGACCAGCCGCAGACGGTCGCTCTCCGTGTGCTCCACCGCGTTGGCCACGGCCTCGGAGAGCAGCAGCGAACCCTCATCGGCGAGATCGCGGTCGCTCACGTACGCGCTCAGGGCGCGACGCGCATGACCGGCGGCTTGCAGGGTGCTGGGCAGTGAGATGTCGATCATCTGGGCGGACACCACAGGCTCCTAGCGGTAGGACGTGGACCAGGCCGGGGCGGAAAGCGTTGCTCCGCCGCTCTCACGGTAGGCGCCGCAAGGCGGGCGCCACCACGGCCGAGAGGCCATCACCGACCCGGCCATACGGAGGAGGCACGCCGCGTACGCCGCGTCCGCGTGCGGTGACGCCCCGCACTCGTGTCCGGGGCCGTGTCGTGGTGAATCGGGGGTCGTTGGGGAAGGCGTCCGGCAAGGCCCGAAGCCGGGAGCAGGCCGTGAAACCGCCCCGCACGCTCCGGTTGTCCCGGCCGCGGCCGGGACGGAGCAGGGTGAGCGGGGTGTCGGCGGTGAGGAGCGGACAGGTGGGGCAGCAGGTACGGGTGGAGTCGGGCACCGACGGGATCCGGATCATCGCGTGCACAGGAGAGTTCGAGTACGGCGCGCTCGGCCCGCTGCGGACCGCGGCCGAGGCGGCCGCGGCGGATCCGGAGGTCCGCCGGATCGTCCTGGACGTGCGAGGGGTCACCTTCGCCGATTCCTCCATGCTCGCCCTGATGCTGTTCATGCTGCGGACCGGCCGCCTGGTCCTGGCGGGTCCGCTGCCCCCGCAGCTCGACCGGCGCCTGAGCCTGACCATGATGCGTGACCTGTTCACCGTCACCGACGGGAGCACGGCGGTGCGCGCACTCCGGGCCGTGGGCGGCTCGTAGCGGCTCGCCGCGGTGGGTCCGTCCCGGCGGCGGTGCTTTCCGGGAACAAGGCCGCGGACACCGCGGTCGCCGAGCTCCCGACGGGCCGGCTCGTCGAGCTCGGGCCGACCACCTCCCGCGGCACCCCCGCGGGTACCGCCCCGGGCGGTCCCGGCCCGACGACGACGTCCGGTCCGTCGACATCGTCACCCCGGACCGGAACAAGACCCACCTACGACATCGACGCGGCCAAGGGCACCGTCGTGCGCGAGCACGTGGACCGCGACTGACCGCCCGCACGCTCAGGCGCCCCCGGTCCGCCCCCGGCCGGCCACCGCACCGTCCGCGTCAGCGTCGGTCCCACGGCCTGAGCCCGTAGTCCCCCAGGCCGGAGCGGAACGGCCCGCCATGACCCCGCGGGGCGGACAGGGACTCCCGGAACACTCCTGAGGAACGAGGGTTCTGGCCGCACTGCCACACGCCGTGCGGGCAGTAGTCGGTGATGCTGTGGTAGAGCGGCTTGTGCTCGGCGATCCAGGCCAGCATGCGCCGCATGTACTCGGGATTGTCGCCGTTGCGGAACAGCCCCCATTCGGGGTACGAGATCCGCTTGCCGTGGGCCTTCGCGAAGTCGACCTGCTGTTGGAGTCCGTAGGGCTGGGCGACCTGCTCGTCGAACGTACGGCCCGGCGCCTGGTCGTAGGTGTCCATGCCGATGACGTCCACCACGTCGTCGCCCGGATAGCACGAGGTCCAGGCGATCGCGTCGCCGCCGCGATTGGGGGCGAAGTCGAAACGGAACCGCTGCCCCTCCACCGCGCGCATGGCAGCCACGATGCGCCGCCAGTAGCCCTTCCAGCTCTCGGGGGCGGGCCGGCACCGGTGGGTGTAGTCGAAGCCGTTCATCTCCCAGCCGAGCACGACCACCGTGTCCGGTACCCCGAGGGCGACCAGACGCGTGGCCAGGCGCCGGAAGTGGTGATCGTACTCACCCCGCGCGCCGGAGCGGATCAGTTCCGCGACCCGTGCATCGGGGACACCGGCTTCGCTGTGCTCCAGCATCGGCACGTTCAGGACGAACAGCCGGTCCGCCCGAGCGTTGCGCCAGCGCGCCCAGCTGCGCAGGGAATCGGGTGCCCCTTCGATGTTCGACCAGGTGTCGCCGGGAAGGTAGGTGTGCCCGGCACGCAGCTCCGTCCCCCCGAGCCAGCGCGAGAACTCCTCCATCCTCTCGACGCCGGGCGAGCCGTAGTGGAGGTAGGCGCCGACCGCGACCTCGGTCCCGGTGTCGCGGCCGGAACCCACGCGCGGCGGCGGGGCGAGGACGCCGCCGGTGACGAGCAGGGCGGCCACGACCGTACCCGTGAAGGTGCCCGCCAGCCGGCGGCCCCGATGGGACATGATGCCTCCACACGCCTCGCGAGCCGATGTCTCAGGCAGCGACGGTAGGCACCTCCTCTGTCGCACGGCCCGTCCAGTGACCCCTTGGTGAGCCATTCGCGGCAGCCGGCCGCTTCCGCTTGATCCGACCGGGCGAACGGACCGAGCGGGCGAAGGACGCGACCCTCCGGCCACCCGGCCACCGAGGACGCCGAACGCGCCCGCTCGCCCGTCGGTGACGGAACGGTCCTCAGCGGCCGGGCGACGGAGCCAGTGCGAGGACGCCCACCCGTTGGCCGCCGCTGAGTTCGCCGGTGGGGGTGAAACCGAGCCCCAGATAGAACGGTTCGGGGGTGCGCTCGCCGGTGTCCCAGCAGACGTACGCCCGGTCCGCGCCCCGGCCGCGGATCTCCTGGAGGACGGCGCCGACCGCGAAGCGGCCGTACCCCTTGCCCTGATGGTCGGCGTCGATGTTGAGCCGCCAGATGCCCGAGCGTACGTCGGCGGGGTCCTCGGCCGGGTTCCACGGTATGTCGAGGAAAGCCATGACGAAGCCGACCACCTCACCGCCGTCGACGACGGCCCGCGGCCAGGCCACCTCGCCGTGGGCGTATGCCTCCGCCAGGGACTTCATGACGGGGGACACCAAGTGACCTTGATCGGGGCGTACGTGGACCGCGCACACGGCGTCGATGTTCTGCGAGGTGACGGGTTCCAGGCGAAGTGCCTTCAGGGACGGGGCTTCAGACATGATCACAGGGTAACTACGCGCCGCTCGGGCGATGCTGAGGGGCCGCCCGGCCGCCCGGCCGGCGTCGGGGCAGCGGCGCCGGAGCCGAAGGCGGTCCGCGATCATCACCCGCCCGGTGCGGCCCGGCCCCGCCCGGTGCCGCCGGCCCCGCCCGGTTCGGGCGGGGCCGGCCCTTACGGGTACGCCGGCCCGCGAGGCCCCCGGCGGGGAACGGGCGCACACTGGGGGGAACGGCGACCGGTGCCGCCGTACGGGCGCCGCCGTGCGCGTGATCCGTACGGGCCCGGCCGCGCATGCCGCGCGCCGGTGCGCATCGGCGATACCCGCCGGAGCGTGGACGGCCCCGTGAGACGGAGGAGCCGATGACGCCGCCTGCCGAACAGGACACGAGCCGCCCCCCGGCCGCCCTGGCCGCGCCCTCGTGGCGGATCACCAGTGGCTCGCCCGAACCCGAGGAAGTGGCCGCGGTCGCGGTGGCCCTGTCGGCGGCCCTGGCCGCGCGGATCGCCGAGGCGCTGGACGAGGCGGAGGAGGAAGCGGCGACGGAGCGTGAAGCCGCCCGCTGGGCGCCCGCGGCGGCCCGCCGCAAGGCGGCCACCTCCTGGACCGCCGGTACTCGCCCGGGCTGGCGCGTCAGCCACTGATCCGCCGCCCCGGCCGGGACTCGTCCCGGCGGAACCGCGCGGGTGCACACGTCGTAAGGGCCCGACCATCCGGCCCCCCACTCGAAGCACTACAACTTAA
>NZ_JBEOXU010000124.1:0-18520 GCF_040296725.1 Streptomyces sp. NPDC002044 | reverse complement strand
CCCGGCGGCCGGCCCGCTCAGCAAGCAGATCAAGGCGTCGGGCACCAACATCCCGCTCGTCGGCGGCGACGGCATCTACGACAAGAAGTTCGTCGCCGGCCGACGGTCAGCCCAACCCCAGCGGCGGGGTCACTTCTTGCGGCGACGCCCGCCGGAAGCCTTCTGCGCCTTGCGCCGCTCCGCCCGCGTCATCCCGTCGCCGGAACCATCGGCGTCGGTGTCGCTCTCGAAGTCGCCCTCGATCACACCGCCCTCGCCGTCCACGGTCGGCGCCGAGAAGTGCAGCCGGTCCGGCCGCTGCGGGGCCTCCAGCCCCTTCGCCCGGATCTCCGGACGGGCCGGCGCCGCGTCCTTCGTCAGCGACGGCGAGGAGTCCTGCACCAGGACCTCCTCGACCTGCTGCTCGACCTGGACCTCCAGGTTGAACAGGTAGCCGACGGACTCTTCCTTGATGCCGTCCTGCATGGCGTTGAACATGTCGAAGCCCTCGCGCTGGTACTCGACCAGCGGGTCCTTCTGGGCCATCGCCCGCAGGCCGATGCCCTCCTGCAGGTAGTCCATCTCGTACAGGTGCTCGCGCCACTTGCGGTCCAGCACCGACAGCACCACGCGGCGCTCCAGCTCGCGCATGATCTCGGAGCCGAGCGTCTTCTCGCGCGCCTCGTACTGCTCGTGGATGTCGTCCTTGACGGACTCCGCGATGAACTCGGCGGTGATGCCCGCGCGGTCGCCCGCGGCCTCCTCCAGCTCGTCCACCGTCACCTTGATCGGGTAGAGCTGCTTGAACGCGCCCCACAGCCGGTCGAGGTCCCACTCCTCGGCGAAGCCCTCGACGGTCTCCGCCGCGATGTACGCGTCGATGGTGTCGTCCATCATGAAGCGCACCTGGTCCTGGAGGTCCTCGCCCTCGAGGACCCGGCGGCGCTCCCGGTAGATGACCTCGCGCTGGCTGTTGAGGACCTCGTCGTACTTCAGGACGTTCTTGCGGGTCTCGAAGTTCTGGGTCTCGACCTGCGACTGGGCCGACGCGATCGCGCGCGTCACCATCTTGTTCTCGATCGGCACGTCGTCCGGCACGTTGGCCATCGCCATGACCCGCTCGACCATCTGCGCCTTGAACAGGCGCATCAGGTCGTCGCCGAGCGAGAGGTAGAACCGGGATTCGCCCGGGTCGCCCTGACGGCCGGAGCGGCCGCGCAGCTGGTTGTCGATGCGGCGCGACTCGTGGCGCTCGGTGCCCAGCACGTACAGGCCGCCGAGGTCCTTGACCTCTTCGAACTCGGCCTTCACGGCCGCCTCGGCCCTGGTGAGTGCCTCGGGGAGGGCGTGCGCCCACTCCTCGATGTGCTCCTCCGGGTCCAGTCCGCGCTGGCGCAGCTCGGCCTCGGCCAGGTCGTCGGGGTTGCCGCCGAGCTTGATGTCGGTACCGCGGCCGGCCATGTTCGTCGCGACCGTGACGGCGCCCCGGCGGCCGGCCTGGGCGACGATCGTCGCCTCCCGGTCGTGCTGCTTGGCGTTCAGCACCTCGTGCGGGACGCCCCGCTTGGAGAGCTGCTGGGAGAGGTACTCGGACTTCTCGACCGACGTCGTGCCGACGAGGATCGGCTGGCCCTTCTCGTGCTTCTCCGCGATGTCGTCGACGACCGCCGCGAACTTCGCGACCTCGGTGCGGTAGATCAGGTCCGGCTGGTCCTTGCGGACCATGTCGCGGTTGGTCGGGATCGGGACGACGCCGAGCTTGTAGATCTGCTGGAACTCGGCGGCCTCGGTCATGGCCGTACCGGTCATGCCCGACAGCTTCGAGTACAGGCGGAAGAAGTTCTGCAGGGTGATCGTGGCGAGGGTCTGGTTCTCGTCCTTGATGTCCACCCCTTCCTTCGCCTCGATCGCCTGGTGCATGCCCTCGTTGTAGCGGCGGCCGGCCAGGATGCGGCCGGTGTGCTCGTCGACGATCATGACTTCGCCGTCGATGACGACGTAGTCCTTGTCGGCCTTGAACAGCTCCTTGGCCTTGATCGCGTTGTTCAGGTAGCCGACGAGCGGGGTGTTCACCGACTCGTAGAGGTTCTCGATGCCGAGCCAGTCCTCGACCTTCGCGACACCGGTCTCGTGGATGGCGACGGTGCGCTTCTTCTCGTCGACCTCGTAGTCGCCGGTCTCCTCGATGCCCTTCAGCGGCTGGCCCGCCTCGCCCTTCTTCAGGCGGGTCACCAGCTTCGCGAAGTCGCCGTACCACTTCGTGGCCTGGTCGGCCGGGCCGGAGATGATCAGCGGGGTGCGGGCCTCGTCGACGAGGATCGAGTCGACCTCGTCGACCACGGCGAAGTTGTGGCCGCGCTGGACGAGCTCGTCCTGGGACCACGCCATGTTGTCGCGCAGGTAGTCGAAGCCGAACTCGTTGTTCGTGCCGTAGGTGATGTCACAGCCGTACTGCTCACGGCGCTGCGCCGGCGACATGTTCGCCAGGATGCAGCCGACCTCGAGACCGAGGAACTTGTGGACCCGGCCCATCATCTCGGAGTCGCGCTCGGCGAGGTAGTCGTTCACCGTGATCAGGTGGACGCCTTCGCCGGACAGGGCGTTGAGGTACGCGGGCAGCGTGCCGACGAGGGTCTTGCCCTCACCGGTCTTCATCTCGGCCACGTAGCCGAGGTGCAGCGCCGCGCCGCCCATCATCTGGACGTCGTAGTGCCGCTGGCCGAGGACGCGCTTGGCCGCCTCACGGACGGTGGCGAACGCCTCCGGAAGGAGGTCGTCCAGGCTCTCGCCGTCCTGGAAGCGCTGCTTGTACTCGTCCGTGAGCGCCCGCAACTCGGCGTCGGAGAGGTTGACGAAGTCCTCTTCGATGGAGTTGACCTGGTCCGCGATGCGGTGCAGTTTGCGCAGGATCTTGCCTTCGCCTGCACGCATGAGCTTGTTGAAGACGGACACCGAGGTTTGTCTCCTTGCCGGTCGGGCCTGGGCACTGTACGTACACGGGCACGGCAGGTGGGCCCCACCGCAACGGCCATCGTAAGCGAGGACGTGGTCGCGTCGGGAGGTCCGCCGTGTCCGCAGGGCACGGGTGCCCGGAATGAGAACGTACGGGGGACGCCCAAGGTGCCGCCCTTCCGCGAAATCCGTTCGCCCGCGGCGTCGGCGGGACCCCAGAATCGGCCCATGGAGCCCACCACACTCAGCACCGCCCGCCTCGACCTGCGGCCCTTCGCCCCGGCGGACGAGGACGAGCTGTACGCCGTCGCGCAGGACCCCGGCATCCAGCGCTGGACCATGGTTCCCTCCCCGTACGAGCGGGAGCACGCGCACCGCTTCGTGAACGAGACCGTCCCCGGGGGCTGGCGCGAGGACACGGGCTACAGCTTCGCCGTCCGCCTCGGCCCCGGCGGGCCCCTGGTCGCGGCGGTCGGCGTGCACGTCCGCCCGCCGGACGGGTACGAGATCGGCTACTGGGCGGTCAAGGAGCACCGCGGCCGCGGCTACATGACCGAGGCCGTGGACGCCGTCGCCCGCTGGGCCTTCACCGTGCTGGACGTCCCGCGCCTGGAGTGGCGGGCCGAGGTGGGCAACGCGGGCTCGCTGGCCGTCGCCCGGAAGGCCGGCTTCCGGATAGAGGGCACCCTGCGCGCGGGCCACCTTCACAACGGCACCGCGCGCGACTGCTGGATCGGCTCCCTCCTCCCCCAGGACCTCGGCCTCCCCTCCGCCCTGCCGTACCTCCCCGCCCCGGCCCCCGCGGAGACGTCCTAGTCGCCGGCCCGGCCACGGGAGGCCCCGCCCCGGCCCCGCGGCCTCCGTACGAACGCGGTGTCAGTGGCACCGCCTAGGCTGGCCGACCATGACGAGCCTGCCGCCGCCGACCGTGTCCCTCTCCGCCGACGAGGCCCGCCGCATCGCCCTGCGCGCGCAGGGCTTTCTCGGGGCGCCCGACCGACGCGGGGGTGTCCGCGGGGTGCTGCGCCACCTGGGCGCCGTACAGCTGGACACCATCTCCGTGCTGGCCCGCTCGCACGAGCTGATCCCGTACGCGCGCCTCGGCGCGGTGGGCCGCGCGGCGGTGGAGTCGGCGTACTGGACGGACCGGCACGCCTTCGAGTACTGGTCGCACGCGGCCTGCATCCTGCCCATCGAGGAATGGCCGCATTTCGCCTTCCGGCGCCGGGCCAACCGGGCACGCGGCCACCGCTGGCACATCCTGGCCGACAAGGAGCGCTCGACGAAGGCGGTCCTGGACCGGCTCGCGGCCGAGGGTCCGCTGACCTCCACCGAGCTGGGCGGCGCCAAGAAGGGCGGCGAGTGGTTCGAGTGGTCCGAGACCAAGATCGCGGTGGAGTGGCTGCTCGACACCGGCGATGTGGTGTGCGGCGAGCGGCGCGGCTGGAAGCGCGTGTACGACCTGCCCGAGCGGGCCGTCCCCGACGCGCTGCTCCACGACGACCTGGACGACAGCACGTGCGTGCGCCGGCTCGTCGCCCTGGCCGGGCAGTCGCTGGGCGTCGGCACCCGCGCCGACATCGCGGACTACCACCGCCTCAAGGGCGAGCAGGTGGACGCGGTGATCGCGGACTCCGGACTCGTCCCGGTGGAGGTCGAGGGCTGGGCCAAGGCCGCCTGGGCGGATCCGGCGGCCCTCGCGACGGCTCCCCGGGGCCGCCACCGCACGACGCTGCTCTCGCCGTTCGACTCCCTGGTGTGGGACCGGCCGCGCACGGAGCGGATCTTCGGCTTCACCCACCGCCTGGAGGCGTACGTCCCCAAGCCGAAGCGGATCCACGGGTACTTCGCGATGCCGCTGCTGGCGGGCGGACACCTGCGCGGCCGCGTCGACCCGGCCCGGGAGGGCCGCACGCTGGTCGCCCGCCAGCTCTCGCTGCAGACCCCGGCGGCGGCCGGCGCCATGGCCGAGGCCCTGTGGGAGGCGGCCCGGTGGGTGGGGTGCGAGGAGGTCCGCGTCGAGCGCGCGCAGAGCCCGCGGGAAGCGGCGGCCGTCATGGCGGAACTGGCGCTGCGCTCCTAGGCGTTGACGGCGGGGCCCGGCCGAATCGGCCGGGCCCCGGCCCGGGCGCCCGGCTAGCGGATTTCGAGGATCTTCTCGCGCATCGCGTAGACGACGGCCTCCATCCTGGAATGCAGCTGCAGCTTCTCCAGGATGTTGCGGACGTGGTTCTTCACGGTGTTCTCGGAGATGAACAGCTCTTTCGCGATGTCCCGGTTGTTCATGCCGGTGGCCACCAGCTTCAGGACTTCCAGCTCCCGGTCCGTCAGCCGGGGCGCCGGCACCAGCCGCCGCTCGTCGGTGCGCTGGATCATCGACTTGAACTCGGTCAGCAGCTTCGACGCCATCGACGGACTGATCTGCGACTGCCCGTCCGCGACCGCCCGGATGGCGGTGGCCACCTCGTCCGTCGAGATCTCCTTCAGGAGGTACCCCGTCGCACCCGCCTTGATCGCCTCGTAGAGGTCCGCCTCCTCATCACTGATCGTCAGCATGATGATCTTGGCGGAGGGTGCCACCTCCTTGATGGACGTGCACGCCTCGATCCCGCCGCGTCGCGGCATCCGCACGTCCATCAGCACGATGTCCGGGAGCAGGTCCGCCGCCTTGTCCACGGCCTCCGCGCCGTCCCCGGCCTCGCCGACGACCTGGATGTCCTCCTCCTGCGCGAGGACGATCTCCAGCCCGCGCCGGAAGAGGGCGTGGTCGTCGACCACGAGCACCCGGATGGGCTCCCGGGCCGGCTCCGCCGCGTCCACGACCCGGCGAACCACCCCGTCGTCACCGCCCACCGGCCCGAAGCTGTCCGCCATGGTTCCTCCCCCTGCATGTGCTGAGCTGCTGGTCCAACCGGCCGGACACTGCCTCCGGTTGACTGCCCGCCATGATTCCATGCCCGCGCCACGGCGAGGGGGGACTGTCGGCCACTGCCTGGCGCATACCCGTCATACGGGTGCCCCCGCAGGCCGCTTTCGCGGCCCCGGGGGCACCAAAGGACGTACTCAGCCGCCGAGTGCTCCGCCGGCACCCGCGCCGGACTCGTCGGAGCTGGAGGCGCCGTCGGGGTTCAGGTGAATGATGCCGTAGTCGTACGCGTGACGTCGGTAGACGACGCTGGGCATCTTGGTTTCGGAGTCGACGAACAGATAGAAGTCGTGACCGACCAACTCCATCTCGTACAGAGCCTGGTCGAGCGACATCGGCGAGGCCGAGTGGGTCTTCTCGCGGACGATGAGCGGGCCTTCGCCCTGCACTTCCAGCGATCCGATCCGGGTGGTCGGAATCGCGTCCGTCTTCTCGTCCGCGACGAGCTCGCCGTTCCCGTTCAGGGTCGCGGCGTTCGGCACCACGTCGGCGACCTCCGCCGCCGGGATGCGGCCGCTGCCGCGGCGGGTGTTGCGCTTGTCGTGCTGCTTGCGCAGCCGGGCCTCCAGCTTGTCCTGAGCGAGGTCCAGCGCCGCGTACGGGTCGGCGGCGGCGGCCTCGGCCCGGATCACCGGGCCCCGCGAATGCAGGGTGATCTCCACGCGGTCGGAACGGTCGGCCTGCCGCGGGTTGTGCTCCTTGGACACCTCGACGTCCAAGCTGATCACCTTGGCGTCGAGCTTCTGGATCCGCTCCGGATTCAGCTTCTCGGCCACGTGCTTGCGGAACCGGTCGGGCACCTCGGTCTTGCGGCCCTTGACGACGATGTCCACGCAGAACTCCGTTCCCGGATAGCTACGCCTCGTGGGGCGAAGCGTCTCCCTTTCGCACCAGACTCCGGTGAACACCGGAGCCTCGGACTTGGCGACTTTCACCTCCTCCTCCCCCATCGGCAAGATCTACACCCCACCGACTTCGGAGTCGAGAGACAGCCTCCTGACACGAAGAATTCCGAAACGTGCGATCCGATGCGTGGGGCCCAAGGCTCGCCAGTTCCTCACAACCGAACATATCTCTCTATGGCGGTTGTCGGCACCCGCTACCGGAACGTACCTCCGTTCAGGTGACTGTTCCCTCTTACTACCTGCAACGATGCGCCTTCCCCTCCAGTTCCAAATCTATTCACAAGATTTTTGGTCTGTACGGGTTCCCGACCGCACCGGACCGAAGGCCCCGGCGGGCGCCGCCACCACCGCCGCCACCACCGCGGCCGCACCCCGCGCCGGCCCCGCCGCGCGGAGCGCCCGGGCCGCCTCCGCCAACGTCGCCCCGGTGGTGATCAGGTCGTCCACGAGCACGAGCCGGGCCCCGGCCGTCAGCCGGGCCCCGCCCCGGCACACCGCCAGGGCCCCGTCGAGGTTCTCCCGGCGCTGCCGGGCGCCCAGCCCCGCCTGGTCCGCCACCGCCCGCCGCAGCCGCAGTACGGGCGCCACGCGCGCCGCAACCCCGGCCCGCCGCAGCCGCCCGGCGGCCGCCAGCGCGATCCGGCGCGTCGGGTCGTGCCCCCGCGCCCGGACCTGCCGCCGGGTCGACGGGACCGGCACGAGGACCAGCTCCCCCACCTCCGCCCCCGGTCCGCCGCGGCCCGCCAGGACCGCCGCCGCGAGGGCTCCGCCGAGCGCGCCGGCCAGCGGCAGCGCCCCGCGCTCCTTGTGGGCCAGCAGGGCCTGCCGTACGCCCCCCTCGTACGCGGCGGCGGCATGCACCACCGGCAGCCCCTCCGGGCGCGGAGAGGGCCGTACGGGGCCCGCCCCGGCCCCGCCGAGCGCGTCCCCGCAGTCCGCGCACAGCAGCACCCGCGCGGCCCCGCAGCCGGCGCAGTCCACCGGCAGGACCAGCCCGGCGAGCTCCCGCCACCATCCCCGCATGCGCTCCACAGTGCCGGGCCTCGCCGGCCCACCGCCACCCCTGTGGACAACGGCCGCAAGGCCGCCTCGGCACGGGCCCACCACGGCCCGCCGACCGGCCCGCCGACCGCCTCAGCCCGGGTACACCGGCGAGCGGCCGCCCGCCGCCGCCGTGCGCCACTGCGCCCCCGGCGGCAGCCACACGATGCCGTCCTCCTGCGAGTCCGCCAGGACCGGCTTCGGCTTCGCCTCGTCCTCCGACACGGCCACCGCCACCGCCACCAGTTCGGTGGCCCCGGGCAGGCTCGCCGCGACCATCGAGCCGTCCGCCAGCATGTAGCGGGCCTGGTCGACCCCGCCGCTCTCCCGGCCCACCACCAGCAGCCGGCCCCGCGGCGCCCAGCTCATCGCCGTCACGTCCGCCATCTGCGGGGCGGCCGGGCGCAGCTCGCGCACCGACACCGCCGGGGCCGCCGAGGCGTCGGACCGTTCGACCCGCCCCACCCAGAGGTTCTTGCGGCCGTTCTTCTGGACGAGCAGGGCGATCCGCACCCCGTCGGGCGAGGTCTTCAGGGAGGTGATCAGCCCGCCGTCGAGCCCGGACACCTCCACCTTCTGCGGGACGCCGACCCCGCCGGGCACCCGCCACAGCCCCGGGTTCTGCGGTTCCTGGTCGGCGACCCACAGGTCCCCGGCCGCGTCCCAGCTCGGCGCGGTCAGCAGGTTCGGCTTGGCGCCCCGGCCGATCGGCAGCGGCTGCGGCATCGCCCCGGACCCGACCAGCGGCACCACGTACAGCCCGTGCCCGTCCTCGGAGACCACGGCCGCGCGGCGTTCGTCGTACGTCACCGCCGCCGAGCCGACCTTGAACGCGGGAGTGCCGGCCAGCGGGCCCGGCACCTGCTCCGGGCGGTACTGCTGGTCCTCGTTCGTCACGTCGAGGTTCATCCGGACGAAGTGGCTGTCCGCGTCCACGTAGTACTGGTAGACCGGCGTCCGGGGCCGGTTGGCGATCGCCGCGGCCGCCACCTCCGTGACCGCGCACTGCGGGGTCTTGCCGTCCGAGCGCAGCACCTCGACCCGTTCCGGCCGCGAGGCCGTCAGGTCCTTGACGGTGTACAGGAGCTGGGTGGCCATCTTCTGGCACTGCGGCTGCGTGACGTTGTCGGCCTTCCCGTTGAGCGGGACGCGCAGCGTGTTCTGACCGTCGTACGAGAGGGACTTGGTGCCCTCCCGCAGTTCCGTGCCGCTGGGGAAACTCGACTCGACGACCGGCCCGAGCCATTTGGACGGCCCCGCGAGCAGCGACTGCACGGTCTGCGTGGTCGGGTCCATCCGCGAGTCGGGGTCGCTGCGCTGGCGCACGTAGACCGGGTCGGCGACGAGCGTGCCGCCGGCGAAGTAGTACTTGTTCACGGGCATGTAGATGCGCTGGAAGTCGGACTCGCTGAGCACGAGGCTGCTGGGCGGGGTCGCGATCCGCCACTGCTTGTCGACCTGGACGAGCTGGAGGAACTCCTCGTACGATCCGCCGCCGGTCTCCGGCTGGTACGCGCTGCGCTCGTCCACCGTGGCGAGCTTCTTGCCGGTGACCTTCCAGCGGGCCCCGTCGGGCTCCTTCTCGCCCTTGACGGCGAACCGGTCGAGGCCCGAGGACAGCACGGTGACGGCCGCGCCGGGCTTCCAGCTCTCCGCCGCGTCCTTGGTGAGGTACTTGCGGGCCGTCTCCAGCTGCGGGTCGTCACCGGTCAGCGCTTCCAGGAACCCGTCGACGATGTCGGCGGGACTGGCCCGGACCGCGGGCGGTACGCCGAACACCCGGACCTGCGAGTCGACGCCCTGCGAGGCCCGCACCGGGCGGATCTCGCCGCGGTCCGGCATCGAGGCGCAGCCCGCCAGCAGCAGCACGGCCGTCCCCAGGGCGTACGCCCGCACGGTGCGCCGCCGCCGTCCGCGCCCCGGCGTGCTCCCCGCGCGCGTGCTGGTCGGCTCGGGCTCAGGGTCCATCGGTTCGGTCCTCCTGTGGTGCCTGCTCGGCGGGTGCCTGCTCGGCGGGCCGGGCCACGACCCGGGCCCCGTTGCCCGGCAGGGCCGTCGGGTCGGCGGGTACGGGCAGCGCTCCGGAGACCGCCGACCGCGAAGGTATCGGGGACCGGTCGGGCCCCTCCGGCTGCCGGCGGTCCGCGGCGCTGCCCGCGGCCTCGGCGGCGGCCCTGGCCCGGTTGGCCCTCGAGTCCTCCGGCTCCAGCGGGATCGGCGAGCCCCGCAGCGGCTCGTCGGCGGTGCGCGGCAGGGTCAGGCGGAACTGCGAGCCGCCGCCCGGCTCGCCCCAGGCCTGGAGCCAGCCGCCGTGCAGCCGGGCGTCCTCGACGGCGATGGACAGGCCCAGGCCCGTACCGCCGGTGGTGCGGGCCCGCGCCGGGTCGGCCCGCCAGAAGCGGTTGAAGACGCGGGTGGCCTCGCCGGGCTTGAGCCCGACGCCGTAGTCCCGTACGGCGACGGCGACGGCGCCGCCCGCCGAGGCGAGCCGGACCACCACGTCACGGCCCTCGCCGTGCTCGACCGCGTTGACGACGAGGTTGCGCAGCACCCGCTCGACGCGCCGGGCGTCGGCCTCGGCGATGACGGGCTGGGTGTCGCCGAGGACCCGGATCCGGGTCTTCTTGTGCTCGGCGAGCGGCTCCGCCCCGTCGATGACGCGGCGCACCACGTTCCGCAGGTCGATCGGCTCGGCCTCCAGCGCGGCCGCGCCCGCGTCGAACCGGCTGATCTCCAGCAGGTCGGCGAGGAGCGACTCGAAGCGGTCGAGCTGGCCGGCGAGGAGTTCCGCGGAGCGCGCGGTGATCGGGTCGAAGTCGACGCGGGCGTCGTGGATGACGTCGGCGGCCATCCGTACCGTCGTCAGCGGGGTCCGCAGCTCGTGCGAGACGTCCGAGACGAAGCGGCGCTGCATCCGGGACAGCTCCTCCAGCTGCTGGATCTTGTTCTGGAGGTTCTGCGCCATTTTGTTGAAGGCTTCGCCCAGACGGGCGATGTCGTCCTCGCCGGTGACCTTCATCCGCTCCTGGAGCCGCCCCGCGGACAGCCGCTCGGCGATCCCCGCGGCCATCCGCACGGGCGTCACGATCTGCCGCACGACGAGCCAGGCGATGGCGCTGAGCAGGACGACGACGAACAGGCCGGCGGTGGCGATGGTGCTCTTGACCAGGTTGAGGGACTCCTCCTCCTGGGTGAGCGGGAAGAGGTAGTACAGGTCGTACGGGTCGCCCTTGACGTCGGTGAGGCGCTTGCCCACGACCAGCGCGGGCCCGGGCGCCTTGCCGCCGGCCCCGGCGGTGTAGCGGATCTCGGAGAAGGTCTTGAAGGTCCCGGTGCCGTCGTTGACCTCCCGGCGCAGCGCCAGCGGGACGCTCGCGGTCGGGTCCACGTTGCCGGAGGCACGGGCTCCGCGGACGCCCTGGGCGCCCGGCTGGGCCTCGTCCCCGGTGCCCGCGCCGAGCGCGACGACCTCGAAGGCGGTCTGGCCACCACTGGCCAGCTGCTTGACCAGCGAGTTCATCCAGGTACTGGCGTCCATGCCGCCCCGGCTGTCGGCGGCGTCGGGCCCGTCGACCGTCGCGGGGGCGTTGGCCTTCTCCTGTGCGACCGCGAACCCGCCCGCGGCCTGGCTCTGCGCGGCCTCCTCCTTGGCGTCGAGGAGGCCCTTGCTGACCTGGGCGATGACGACGAAACCGAGCGCCAGGACCACGGACAGCGACATCAGCAGGGTGGCCGCGACCACCCGGAGCTGGATGTTGCGCCGCCACAGCCGGACAGCCGGAAGCACCGGCCGGCGTACGAGGCGTACGCACAGCCGCAGCAGGGGGCCGCCCGGCGCTCCGTCCTGGAGCAGCCGGCCTCCCCGCAGGGGCCCCCTGCGGGAGCCGCCGCGGGTCTTGCCGGGCTGCACGTCAGCTCGGTCCGGCCTTGTAGCCGACACCGCGGACCGTCACGACGATCTCGGGGCGCTCCGGGTCCTTCTCGACCTTGGAGCGCAGCCGCTGCACGTGCACGTTCACCAGCCGGGTGTCCGCGGCGTGCCGGTACCCCCAGACCTGCTCCAGCAGCACCTCGCGGGTGAACACCTGCCAGGGCTTGCGGGCGAGCGCGACCAGCAGGTCGAACTCCAGCGGGGTCAGCGCGATCGAGGCGCCCTCCCGCTTGACGGAGTGCCCGGCCACGTCGATGACCAGGTCACCGATGGCCAGCTGCTCCGGCGCGGGCTCCTCCGACCTGCGCAGGCGGGCCCGGATGCGTGCCACCAGCTCCTTCGGTTTGAACGGCTTCACGATGTAGTCGTCGGCCCCGGACTCCAGGCCCACGACCACGTCCACCGTGTCGCTCTTGGCGGTGAGCATGACGATCGGCACGCCGGACTCGGCGCGGATCAGCCTGCACACCTCTATGCCGTCCCGTCCGGGCAGCATGAGGTCCAGCAGCACGAGGTCCGGCTTCGCCTCCCGGAAGGCAGCAAGTGCCTTGTCACCGTCCGCTACGAACGACGGCTCAAAACCTTCTCCACGCAGCACAATGCCGAGCATCTCGGCCAGCGCGGTGTCGTCGTCGACGACAAGGACGCGTCCCTTCATGGTTGACATCATCCCATTAGCTAATCGTTACCAGGCGGTGAGCTGTCCCACAGCCAAAAGGGCTGGAAATCGCCCCTCGGACCTGCGTGGGGATCAGCTCGACCAGTCTGCCCCGGATCCGGGTGACAATTGAAGGTACGGGCTGCCGGAGATCCGGGGGGACGGCCGGTCCGTTCCGTGGTCCCACGTGGCACGATGGCAGCGACCAGCGCCCCCGCCCCAGCAGGTGCACGTGAAGGAGCGACGATGAACGACTCTCCGGGCTGGGCTACGCCCGGATCCTCCCCGTCCGATCCGTCCGACGGCGAGCGGCAGGGCGCACCCGCCGGCCAGCCGGCCCCGGGCGACCAGAAGTGGTCCGCCCAGCAGCCGCCCCCCGGCCAGTGGTCGAGCCCGGCCACCGGCCAGGGCACCCCGCAGCAGCCGCCCCAGCAGCCGGGCCAGGGCTGGGGAACGTACGGCCAGCCACAGGGCGGCCCGTACGGGGGCCAGTACGGCCACCCCGGCGGCCCCGGCCCGTGGGGCAAGCCCCCGGCCGCCAAGCCCGGCGTGATCCCGCTGCGCCCGCTCGGCCTCGGCGAGATCCTCGACGGCGCGGTCACCACCATGCGGTCCCACTGGCGCTCGGTCCTGCCGATCACACTGGTCGTGGCCACCGTCGTCCAGGTCATCAGCCTGCTCGTACAGAAGCTCCTGCTGGCGGACCTCGTGGTCTCCACGAACGGGACCCCGACTCCGGAAGAGCTGGTCAACAGCCTCGGCAGCGGTCTGTCCGTGACGGTGGCCACCAACTTCCTCGACTTCCTGGGGACCGTCGTGGTCACCGCGATGCTCACGATGATCTTCAGTCGCGCGGTCCTCGGCCACGGCTCGACGGTCTCCGAAGCCTGGCGCGACGCCCGCCCCCAGCTCCTGCGCCTCATCGGACTGACGCTGCTGCTGGGCATCGGGCTGACGCTACTCGGCGCCGTCCTGGTCCTGCCCGCCCTCCTGCTCGACAGCTACGGCCTGGCCTTCGCCGGCGGGCTCGCCTGGCTGGTGCTCGCCGTCTGGCTGTGGACCGCCTTCACGTTGGCCTCGCCCGCCCTGATGCTGGAGAAGAGCGGCATCTTCACGGCGTTCGGCCGCTCCTGGAAGCTCGTGAAGGGCTCCTGGTGGCGCATCTTCGGCATCACCCTGCTCACCTTCCTGATCGTCCTCATCGTCAAGGCGATCATCGTGATGCCGCTGACGCTCATCGGCATCCTCGTCTCCGGCACCGGCCTGACGGGCCTGACGGACGGCAGCGCCGCCTACTCCTGGGGCGCGCTGATCTTCTCGGCCGTCGGTCTGATCATCGCCCAGATGGTCACCATGCCGATGCAGTCCGGCG
The DNA here is from genome assembly GCF_040296725.1 of Streptomyces sp. NPDC002044. NCBI lineage: Bacteria > Bacillati > Actinomycetota > Actinomycetes > Kitasatosporales > Streptomycetaceae > Streptomyces > Streptomyces sp. NPDC002044. The sequence continues at coordinate 4,756 of NZ_JBEOXU010000124.1, read as the reverse complement.
TCACCGTCCTCCTGTACGTGGACCAGCGCATCCGGCGCGAGGCCCTCGACCTGGAGCTCGCCAGGGCCGCCGGCGTCGAGAACCACGCCAGCGGCGCCACCGGAGGCTGATCCGCCCATGATGAGTACGGGGGGCCTCATCAGCCACGCAGCGCCGCTCCTGACGAGCGCGGAGACACCACCGGTGACGACACCGCGCGACGCCGGCCGGGAGGCGGCCGAGCGCGAGCTGTCCAAGCCGCGGTACCACGAGAACGACCCGAGCCTGCTGGACCGTGCCCTGGCCAAGGCCCTGCGGTGGATCGGCGACCTGTTCGACGCCGCCGCCGGGGCCGCCCCCGGCGGCGCCCTCGGCCTCGCCGTGATCGTCGTGGCCGTCGTCCTGGCCGTCGCCGCCCTGTGGTGGCGCCTGGGCTCGCCCCGCCGGGCCGCCGGGGGCCCCGGCACCCTCTTCCACGACGGCATCCGCAGCGCCGCCGACCACCGCACGGCCGCCGAGGCACACGCCGCCGCAGGCCGCTGGAACGAAGCCGTCCAGGAGCGGATGCGCGCCGTCGTCCGCTCCCTGGAGGAACGCACCCTCCTCGACCCGCGCCCCGGCCGCACGGCCGACGAGGCCGCCGCCGAGGCCGCCGTCTCCCTCCCCGGCCACACCGCGGAACTGCGCGCCGCGGCCCGCGCCTTCGACGACGTCACCTACGGCGGCCGCAGCGCCGACGCCGACGCGTACGCCCGCCTGCGCGACCTCGACCTCACCCTGGACCGCGCCAAGCCGCTCCTGACGGGACCCACCGCATGACCGGCCCCCAGCCCTCCGGCCCCACCCCGGAGCCCCCCGCCGACCCGCGGGTCCCCACACCCGCCCCCGGGCCGACCGGCCCTGCCGCCGCACCCGGAACTCCCGCCCCGGCGGCCTCCGTGGCGCCGCGCCCTCCGGCCGGGACCGCCCCCGAAGCTGCGGCCTCCTCCGGCGGAACCTCCCGCCCCGGGCCGACCCTCCCGGCGGCCGGTCCCGTCGGCCCCGCCGCCCCGGCCCCCTGGGCCACGACCACCCCGGACACACCGACGGCAGTCGCCCTCGCGCCCGGCGCCGACAGCGCCCCGCCCCCCGGCGCGTCCACGGCCGTGCCACCCCGGCTGCCGCAGCGCAAGCGCGTACGCAACGTCCTCATCGTCCTCGCCGTGCTCCTCGGCGGAGCCGTCGCCACGGCCGCCCTGAACTCCGGCAGCCGCCACGGCCACCTCGACCCCCGCTCCGCCGACCCCTCCGGCAGCCGCGCCGTCGCCGAGCTCCTCAAGGAGCGCGGCGTGACCACCCGCGTCGTCACCACCGCCCGCGAGGCGGCCGCCGCGGCCGGCCCCGGCACGACCCTCCTGGTCACCTCCCCGGACCTCCTCGGCGCCACCCAGCGCACCGCCCTCCGCTCGGCCATGGACCTCTCCGGCGGCCGCACCGTCCTCCTCGCCCCGTCGGGTCCGAGCCTCCCCGCCCTGGCCCCCGGAGCGCGCTCCCAGGGCAGCGCCCACCCCGACGTCCTGGCCCCGCGGTGCACCCTGCCGGCGGCCACCTCCGCGGGACGCGCCACGACAGGATCCGGGGTGCGCTACACCGCCCTCCCCGGGGCCACCGCCTGCTACCCCAGCAGCGGCCACCCCACCCTCCTCGTCATCCCCGCCGGCCGGACCGGCGGGGAGACCGTCCTCCTCGGCTCCGAGACCCCCCTGCTGAACGACAGCCTCGCGAAGGAGGGCAACGCCTCCCTCGCTCTCCAACTCCTCGGCTCCCGCCCGGAACTCGTCTGGTACCTGCCGTCCCTCGCGGACAGCGACCCGGACGACGGCACCGACGGTCCCGACGGCGGGGAGAAGAGCCTCTTCGAGCTCATCCCCGCCGGCTGGTCCTGGGCCCTGCTCCAGCTCTTCGTCGCCGGCGCCCTCGCCGCCCTCTGGCGCGCCCGCCGCCTCGGCCCGCTCGTCACCGAACGGCTGCCCGTCGTGATCCGCGCCTCCGAGGCCACCGAGGGCCGCGCCCGCCTCTACCGCAAGGCCGGGGCCCGCGACCGCGCCGCGACCGTGCTGCGCGCCGCCACCCGCGAACGCCTGGCCGCGCTGGTCGGTGTACCGCCCACCCGGGCCCACGACCCCGCGTCCCTCGTCCCCGCCGTCTCCGCCCGCCTCACCGCCGTGGCGGCCTCCGGCGACGTGACCGCCCTCCTCTTCGGCACCACCCCCTCCGACGACGCGGCGCTCGTCGCGCTCGCCGACCACCTCGACGCCCTCGAAAGAGAGGTCCGCACGTCATGACGTACCCGGCCACCGAGTCCCCGGCCCCGACCGCGGACAGCGCCCGCGCTTCCCTCGAAGCGCTCCGCACCGAGATCGGCAAGGCCGTGGTCGGGCAGGACTCCGCCGTCACCGGTCTCGTCGTCGCGCTCCTGTGCCGCGGCCACGTCCTCCTCGAAGGCGTCCCCGGCGTCGCGAAGACCCTTCTCGTGCGCGCCCTCGCCGCGTCCCTCGAACTCGACACCAAGCGCGTCCAGTTCACCCCGGACCTGATGCCGAGCGACGTCACCGGCTCCCTCGTCTACGACGCCCGCACCGCCGAGTTCTCCTTCCAGAACGGCCCGGTCTTCACCAACCTCCTCCTCGCGGACGAGATCAACCGGACGCCCCCCAAGACGCAGTCCTCGCTCCTCGAAGCGATGGAGGAACGCCAGGTCACCGTCGACGGCACCCCGCGCGCCCTCCCGGAGCCCTTCCTCGTCGCCGCCACCATGAACCCGGTGGAGTACGAGGGCACCTACCCCCTCCCGGAAGCCCAGCTGGACCGCTTCCTCCTGAAGCTGACCGTGCCCCTCCCCTCCCGCGAGGACGAGATCGGCGTACTGACCCGCCACGCCGCCGGCTTCGACCCGCGCGACCTGGCCGCCGCGGGCCTGCGCCGGGTCGCCGGCGCGAAGGAACTCGACGCCGCCCGCGAGGCCGTCGCCCGCGTCACGATCTCCCCCGAGATCGCCGCGTACGTCGTCGACGTGTGCCGTGCCACCCGCGAATCCCCGTCGCTGACCCTCGGTGTCTCCCCCCGTGGCGCGACCGCCCTGCTGGCCACCGCCCGCGCCTGGGCCTGGCTCACCGGCCGCGACTACGTCACCCCCGACGACGTGAAGGCCCTCGCCCTGCCGACCCTGCGCCACCGCGTCCAGCTGCGCCCGGAAGCAGAGATGGAGGGGGTCACGGCCGACGCCGTCATCACGGCGATCCTCTCCCACGTCCCCGTCCCGCGCTGATGGCCCTCACTGGACGCGCCGCCCTGCTGGCGGCCCTCGGCAGCATCCCCGTCGGCATCCTCGAACCGAGCTGGACGGGAATGCTCGCGGTGAACGGAACCCTCGCCCTGGCCTGCGCGGTGGACTGCGCCCTGGCGGCTCCGGTCCGCACCCTCGCCCTGACCCGCTCGGGGGACACCTCGGTACGCCTGGGCGAGGCGGCGGACGTCCACCTCACCCTCACCAACCCCAGCGGCCGCAAGCTCCGGGCCCGCGTCCGCGACGCCTGGCCCCCCAGCAGCTGGCTCCCCGGCACCGAACAGGCCGCCTCACGCCACGCGCTGGTGGTCCCGGCCGGCGAACGCCGCCGCCTGACCACCCGCCTGCTCCCCACCCGCCGCGGCGACCGCCGGTCCGACCGCGTCACGATCCGCTCGTACGGACCACTGGGCCTGCTCTCCCGCCAGGGCACCCACGTCCTGCCCTGGACGGTCCGGGTCCTCCCCCCGTTCACGAGCCGCAAGCACCTCCCCTCCCGCCTGGCGCGCCTGCGCGAACTGGACGGCCGTACAAGCGTGCTGACCCGCGGCGAGGGGACCGAGTTCGACAGCCTGCGCGACTACGTCCCGGGGGACGACACCCGCTCGATCGACTGGCGTGCCACGGCCCGCCAGAACAAGGTGGCCGTCCGCACCTGGCGCCCCGAACGCGACCGCCACATCCTCATCTGCCTGGACACCGGCCGCACCTCGGCGGGACGTGTCGGCGACGCCCCCCGCCTGGACTCGGCGATGGACGCGGCCCTGCTGCTCGCCGCCCTCGCCACCCGCGCCGGCGACCGCGTGGACCTCCTGGCCCACGACCGCCACATCCGCGCCCAGGTCCAGGGCCGCGCCGCGGCCGACACCCTGCCCGCCTTCGTCAACGCCATGGCCCCGCTCGAACCGGAACTGGTCGAGACCGACTCCCGCAACCTGGTCTCCACCATCCTCCGCAGCGCCCCGCGCCGCTCCCTCGTGGTGCTCCTGACCAGCCTGGACGCCGCCCCGGTCGAAGAGGGCCTGCTCCCGCTCCTCCCGCGCCTGACCCAGCGGCACACGGTGCTGCTGGCCTCGGTCGCCGACCCGCACGTCGCTGACATGACAAAGGCGCGCGGCGATGTGGACGCGGTCTACGAGGCCGCGGCCGGCGCGCAGTCCCAGGCCCAGCGCCGCCGCACGGCGGACCAGCTGACCCGCCACGGTGTCCACGTGGTCGACGCCACCCCGGACACCCTGGCTCCGTCCCTGGCCGACGCCTACCTCTCCCTCAAAGCCGCCGGCCGCCTCTGACCCTCCCGCACAACACGATGGGCCCCGAAACACCTCGGGGCCCATGACCGCGTGCACCCACAACCGGTCCGGAACGCAGAAAAGCCCCGCACCATAAGGTGCGGGGCTTTCCCACAATAATTGTTCGGCGGCGTCCTACTCTCCCACAGGGTCCCCCCTG
>NZ_JBEOXU010000123.1:0-18668 GCF_040296725.1 Streptomyces sp. NPDC002044 | reverse complement strand
GGAGCGCAGCCGGATCGCCCGCGAGCTCCACGACGTGGTCGCGCACCACATGTCGGTGATCTCCATCCAGGCCCAGGTCGCCCCGCACCTCGTGGCGCTGGCGGCCCTGGTCGCCGGGGTAGCGCCGGGGCCCGCCCGGGACGGGGTCTTCCGGCACGTGCGGCTGCTGGACCTGAGGACCGGTTCCGTACGCCGCCACCCGCTGGTCCCCGACCCGGAGTGCCCGGTGTGCGCGACCCCGCGGGAGGACACCGTCGCGGGCGCGGTCCTGGAGCTCGCGCCCGCGCCCAAGTACCGGCCCGGGGTGTTCCGTACCCGGCCGGTGGAGTCGTACGGGATCGACGTGGCGGCGTTCGCCAACCCGCTGTGCGGGGCGCTGGGCCCCTCCGTGGTGCAGGACGTCTCCTCGACCTCCACTTCGGCGACCATCGGCTGCTTCTCGATGCGGTCCGGGGAGTACCTGCGCGAGACGTTCTGGGGCGGGCACACCGACTCGTTCCGCCACAGCGCGCAGGTCGGCGTCCTCGAGGGGCTGGAGCGGTACGCGGGGATGCGGGCGCGCTCGCGCACCACGAGCGTGCGGGGGACGCTGCGACGGTTCGGCGCCGACGCGGTCGACCCGCGCCGGGCCGGGCTGTACTCCGACGCGTTCCACGAGGCCAACCCCCGGGTGCGGCCCTTCGATCCGGACCGGGAGATCCCCTGGGTGTGGGGCTGGTCGCTGCGCGACAGCGCGCCCCGCCTGGTTCCGGAGGTCCTGACGTACTATCACGCGCCGGGTCTGGAGAACCGGTTCGTGCAGGAGAGCTCCAACGGCTGTGCCTCCGGCGGGAGTCTGTCCGAGGCCGTCTACTTCGGACTGATGGAGGTCGTGGAGCGGGACGCGTTCCTGCTCGCCTGGTACGGGCGCCAGCCGCTGCCCGAGATCGACCCGGCGACCAGTTCCCGGACCGCCACCCGCGCGATGGTGGACCGGCTGGCCCTGTACGGCTACCGGGCCCGCTTCTTCGACACCCGGATCACGTTCCCGGTCCCCGTCGTCACCGCCGTCGCCGAGCGGTTCGACGGCGGGCCGGGCCGGATGTGCTTCGGGGCGGGAGCCGGGCTGGACCCGGAGTCGGCGCTGCACTCCGCGCTGTGCGAGATCGCCACCGACGCCGTGAACCTGCCGGGCCGGACCGTACGGGACGAGGCCCGGCTGCGGGCGATGGCCGCCGACTTCGACCTGGTCACCGCCCTGCACGACCATCCGCTGGTGTACGGGGTCCCCGAGATGGGCCGGCACGCCGACTTCCTGCTCCGGTCCCCCCGGGCCGGACGGCCGCGCGCGGTCGCCGATCTGGTGTGGCCCGACGCCGGGGGCGCCGCCGCGTCCCACGACGTGCGCAGCGACCTGGCGCGGTGCGTCGCGGCGGTCGCCGCCGCCGGCTTCGACGTGGTGGTCGTCGACCAGACGATGCCCGAGCAGCGCGCCCTGGGGCTGCACACGGTGAGCGTGCTGGTGCCCGGACTGCTGCCGATCGACTTCGGCTGGTCCCGGCAGCGGGCGCTCGGCATGCCGCGGATGCGCACGGCGCTGCGGGAGGCCGGGCTGCGCCCGCGCGACCTGGAGCCCGCCGACCTGAACCCGGCCCCGCACCCCTTCCCCTGACCTGGACGCCGCCGCCGGCGGCCCCCGAACGTAGGAGGACCCGTGGGCTACGCCCATGACTACGCCGACGCGATCATGCACCGTGGCCGCATACCGATGGACCCCGTCGACTTCGTGCCGGACTGGGCCGACCGGCCGCGCAAGGCGAAGTTCTACCCGGACGCGGAGACCCTGCCCCTGCCCCCGCCCCTGCCCTCCCCCGAGCCGGGGCCGGGGCCGGGGCCGGGTCCGGGGCCGGGGCAACGGCCCTCCGGACCGGCGGGGTTCACGCTGCCACTGCTGTCCGGCATGCTGCTGGACTCCTACGGGCTGACCGGGCGGCGGCTGGCCGTCCAGGCCAACACCGACCTCGCGGCCCTCCCCCACCACACGCACGCGAACTGGTCCCGGGGCACCGCCTCCGGCGGTGGGCTCTACCCCGTCAGCATCTACTGGGCGGCGGGCGCGGACGGCCCGCTCACCCCCGGGCTGTACCACTACGGGCCGCACGCGCACGGGCTGAGGCGCGTCCTCACGGGCGACGTGACCGGCGTGGTCCGCGAGGCGCTGGGGCCGGACGCGGGGCCGGCGGGCGCCGCCACCCAGTACCTGGTCCTCGGGGTCAAGTACTGGCAGAACGCGTTCAAGTACAACAGCTTCTCCTTCCACGCCGTGAGCATGGACGTCGGGGCGCTCGTCCAGACCTGGCGGCTGTGGGCGCGGCCGTACGGGCTGCGGATCGATCCGGTGCTGTGGTTCGACGAAGAGCGGCTGGCCGGGCTGCTGGGGGTGGAGCCGAGGGAGGAGGGACTCTTCGCGGTGGTGCCGCTGGCCTGGGAGGGCCCGCGGGGCGGCGGCCCGGCCGGGGGTCCCTGGGCGCGGGATCCCGGGGTCGGCGTCCCGTACGGCGACGCGGCCGTCACCGCGCACCGCGACGGCGAACGCTCGCGCCGCGTCGTGGAGTTCGAGACCCTGCTGCGCGTCCACACCGCCACCCTCGGCCGCGCCGCCGACCGTCCCGCTCCGACCGCGCTGGACGCGGCCGCCGTCGTACCGCCGCGCGGCACCGATCCCCTCGCGCTGCCCGCCCCCGCCGCCGCTCGGCTGTCCCCGGCCGCGGCGCTGCGGGCGCGGCGCAGCAGCTTCGGCCGTTTCGACGCCTCCAGGCCCATCGCGGCGGACCAGCTCGCGGCCGTCCTCGCCGACTGCGCGGCGACCGCGTACGGCACGGAGGCCGAACGCGCGGACGGGCCGCCCCTGACCGCCCTGTACGTGTTCGTGAACCACGTCGAGGGCGTCGCCCCCGGCGGGTACGCCTACGACCCGCGGGCCCGCACGCTGCGCCTGGTGGCTCCCGGACCGCCCGGCGGCTTCCTCCAGCGCACCTACTTCCTGTCCAACTACAACCTGGAGCAGGCCGGGGCGGTGGTCGTTCCCGCCCTGCGCACCACCGCGGTGCTCGACGCCGTCGGCGACCGCGGCTACCGGCTGGTGAACGGGACGGTGGGCGCCGTCGCGCAGACCTTCTACACCAGCGCCGCCGGATTCGGCCTCGGCGCGGGCGTGGCCCTCGGTTTCGACAACATCGCGTATGTCGAACAGCTCGGCCTGACCGGCTCCGGAGAGGCCCCGCTGCTCATCATGCCGCTCGGCCACGAGCGGCCGCGGCCCGCCGACTTCCGCCACGAGATCGCCTGAAGGGGGCACGACGATGCACACCACCGACTGGCACGCGGGCGACCGCTTCATGCTGCGGGTGGCGGGGCTGCCGCTGTCCGCGGTCGACGGCCTGCGCTGCCCAGAGTCCCAGCGCTGGGCACGGGAGGTACTGGCGGCCGAGGCGGAGCTCGGGGCCGGCGCGGAGCTCCTGGGCGAACTACTGCACCGGGCGGTCGGCGCCACCGACCCGGCACCGGACGGCGCCGGCGCCGGTCAGCGCCGCGCCCTGCTGAGGCTGCGCCGGCAGATCCACAACAACCGGCTGCCCAGCGGCCCCGATCCGGCGCTCGACGCGGCCGCGGCCAAGGCGTTGGAGGCCCTCACGGCGGGCGGGGCCGCGGACGGAACAGCGGGCGGCGTGGCGGGCGCGGCGCCCGGCGTGGGCTCGGACGACGGGGGCCGCACGGCGGCCGCCGGTGGACCGGGCGCCGCGGGAGCCGCCGCGCTGCTGGCCGACTGGCTGCGCCGCCGGCGGCGGCTGGGCGAACTGGTCGCCGGGGGCGGGCCGCTGCTCGCCGCCGAACTCGTGCGCAACCGCGCCGCGCTGCGGGAGCTGCTGGCCGACGAGCGGCTGCGCAAGGGGCTGTTGCTGGCCTCGCCCGTGCTCGAGGGGCAGCTCGACGGCTACCTGCGGACCGAAGGCGTACCGGGCGGGCGGGCCCGCAAGGCCGAGCGGTCGGCGCTGTCGTACGTCTACCGCACCGCCTGCAAGACCAGCCCGTTCAGCACCTTCACCGCGGTGGCCACCGGCCGCTTCGACCCCGGCCTGCCGCCCGGGCCCGTACCGCTCGCGGACGGCTGGACCGGCCACGTCCGGCTCAACGTCGTCGTCCTCGCGCGGCTCGCCGAACTGATCCTGGCCGACCCGGTGCGGCGCCGGGACCTGCCGCTGCGCCCGGCCTCCGGCTGGGGCCGCGAGGACGACCGCATCCGCTACGTCCGCCGCTCGGTCACCACCGGCGACGACTCGGCCGCGGTCACCTTCGACGCCGTCAAGGACCGGCTGTTCTTCCTGCGCCGCAGCGGCACGCTGGAACGCCTGCTGGCCCTGTTCGCCGAGCGGGGCGAGCTGCGCCACCGGGAGCTGGCCGACTGGCTGGCCGCCGAGCGGGGCGCCCGTCCCGAGGACTGCGAGGCGTACGTCGACGCCCTGCTCCAGCTCGGCATGGTCCATGTGCCCCGCCTGGACACCGGGGCGCACGGCGGGGATCCGCTGCGGGCCTTCCAGCGCTCCCTGACCTCGCTGGAACGTCCCTGGGCGGACCGGCTCGCCGACCTCCTCGACGCGCCCGCCGGGGCGCTGGCCCGCTATCCGCGCGCGGGCCGCGCCGAGCGCTCGGAGCTGCTGCGCGGGCTGCGGGCCGGACTACGGCGGGCTCAGGAGGAGCTCGGCGCACCGGACGCGGCGCTGCCGCAGACTCTGCTGTACGAGGACGTGAGCGCGGGCCGGGACGTGCGCTGCGCCCCGCCGAAGTGGGACGGGCTGCGCTCGGTCGAGCGGATCCTGCCCGCCTTCGACCTCACCCTCGCCCAGCGGATCACCTTCGAGGGCTTCTTCGCCGCCCGCTACGGCTCCGGCGGCCGCTGCGAGGACCTGTTGGGCCTGGTCCACGACTTCCACGAGGACTTCTTCGACCAGTACCTGTCGTTCAGTGCGCGCCGCACCCCCTTCGACGAGAACGGCGCGTACGTCCCGGAGGAGAACTGGCTGGGCCTGCCGGGCATCCGGGCCCTCGACGCGGCCCGGCGCGCCTTCGTCGCCCGGATGCGGGCGGCGTGGACGGCGTACGCGAGCGCGTACGGGGACACCGCCGCCCCCTCGCCCGCCCGGTGGGGCGCGGACGGGGCCGCGCCCGAACTACGCCTGGACGAGGCGGATCTGGACGGCGTCGCGCGGGAACTCGACGGTCTGCTGACCGGGTTCACGCCCCGCTGCCACCACGTCCAGTGGGCCCGTGATCCCGGCTCGGGAGCGGCGCTGACGGTGCTGAACCGGAGCTACGGGGGCCTGTCCTTCCCGTTCAGCCGGTTCACCCACGTGTACGAGGAGGGGGAGGCTCCCCTGTCGGAGGAACTGCGGGCGACGGCGGCCGCGGTGACCCCGGAGGGCGCCGTCTTCGCCGAGGTCACCGGTGGGCCGGTCACCACCAACCTCAACCTGCACGGGCGGCTCACCGAGTACGAGATCGTCTGCCCCGGTGAGACCGGCACCCTCCCGGAGGACCGGCGGCTGGTGCTGGAGGACCTCTACGCCGAGCAGGTGCCGGACACGGGGCGGGTGGTGCTGCGTTCGCGCCGGCTCGGCCGCCAGGTGATCCCGGTCTACCTGGGCTACCTGGTGCCGCTGGCCCTGCCGGCGATCCCCCGGACGCTGCTGCTGTTCTCACCGTCGTCCATGTCGCCGCTGGACGTGTGGGCGGGGGTGCCGCAGGGCCCGTCCCGTGCCGGAGTGACCTCGCGGCCGCGGGTCGTCCACGGGGACGTGGTGCTGAGCCGGCGCAGCTGGACGACCACGGCGGGCGCCCTGCCCGTGCGGGGCGCCGCCGAGGCGGGCCACTTCCTGGACTGGCAGCGGTGGCGGCGGGCGCACGGCCTGCCGGAGCAGGTGTTCGCGACCGTCACGGCCGGGGCCCCGGCGGGCGGGGCGAAGCCGAGTTACGTCGACTTCGCGAGCCTGCTGTCGCTGGCGGCCTTCGAGACGCTGCTGCGCGAGCCCTCCCACCGGGTCGTCTTCCGCGAGATGCTCCCGGCCGCCGATTCCCTCCACACGCGCACGCCGGCCGGGGCGCACGTGGCCGAACTGGCCGTCGAGACCTTCACCACGACCATCCGACAGCCGGAAGGCGGCACCCGATGTCCGAGCTGAACCCCACCCCCGGCGAGCGGCGCGGAGCCTGGCAGGCCCTGCACGTCTTCTACGCCGCCAACCCGCAGCCGCTGCTGGTGAACTGCGTGCGTCCGCTGGTCGCCGAGCTGACCGCCGACGGCCTGCTCGCCGGGCACTTCTTCATCAACTACTGGCTCGAGGGGCCGCACGTGCGGCTGCGGCTGCGCCCGGCGACGCCGGAGGCCGGACCGGAGGTGCGCCGGCGTGCCGAAGCGGCGATCGGCGGATTCCTGAAGGCCCGCCCGGCGCTCTACCAGGTGGACTCCGGATTCCTGAACGATTTCTACAACACCCTGTTCGACATCGAGTTCCCGGAGGGGAACCGGGGCGAATTCATGGGCCCCGACGGGCGGATGAACCTGCGGCCGAACAATTCCTTCGCGTACGAGCCGTACGAGCCGGAATTCGGGAAGTACGGCGGCCCCGCGGGCATCGAACTCGCCGAATGGCATTTCGCGCACTCCAGCGATCTCGTGATGGACGCCCTGCACCGGATGAACCTGCATGTCCGCACGGTCCTGTTGGGCACTTCGGCGCAACTGATGATGGTCATGGCGGGCGTGTTCCTGCCCGACCGGGAGGAACTCGCCGACTATTTCGACCGGTACTACGCGTTCTGGCACCGGGCGTTCCCCGGCACCGGGTTCATCGGCTCGCAGGAGTACGACCGGACGTACGGGCAGACCGCGCCGGGGCTGTCCCGGCGCTTCGCGGCGGTCAGGGAGGCACTCGCTTCGGGCGACACCGGCCGGCTGCCGGCCTTCCTGGCGGGATGGGCCGCGCACTGCCGGGAGCTGCGCGACCGCGCCGAGGCCCTGGCCGTCTCCGGGGACCTGGTGTTCCGCTCCTGGGACGGCGGCCGGGACGAGCGGGTCACGGACCCGGCCGAGGCGCTGCCGCTGCTCCTCTCCCCGTACATGCACATGACGAACAACCGGCTGCACGTGACGATCCGCGACGAGGCCTACCTGTCCCACCTGCTGGGCCGGGTCCTGCGCGAGCAGGAGCCCGCGCCCACGGACCGGATGGACGCCCCGTGACGGGCCCGGCCACGGGCGGGGAGGGCGACGGCAGCGGGCAGGTGCTGCTCGCGCAGCGGCCCGCGCTGCGCGCGGACGTCCTGCTCTCGGCGCCGCTGCTCAGCGGTCCGGCCACCGTGCACCTGGTCAAGGACCCGGTGTCCGGGGCGTCCTTCGAGGTGGGGACCAAGGAGTTCTTCCTCCTGTCCCGCCTCGACGGCGCGCGCAGCCTCGCCGAGATCGGCGACGCGTACGGGCGGGCCTTCGGGCGCCGGCTCGGCCAACGGAACTGGCAGCAGCTGCTCGGACTGCTGGGGGCCCGGCGGCTGCTGGCCGGCGGGCGGGCGCCCGAGCCGGCGCCGCCGCCCGGCCCGCCGCGCGCCGGGAACCTGGTGCGCGGGAGCCTGCGGCTGGTGGCGGACGCCGACGCGGCCACCGCCCGGCTGCACCACCTCGTGCGGCCGCTGCTGCACCCGGCTCCGCTGGCCGTCCTGCTCGCGGCCTGCCTGGCCATGACGGGCGTGCTCGCCGCGTCCGCCGGCGAACTCGTGGGGGACTTCGGGTGGTTGCTGGCGCGGCCGGTACCACTGCTCGCCGTGGCCACCCTGATGTGGCTGAGCACCGCGCTGCACGAGTTCGCCCACGGTGTCGCCGCCCGCCACACCGGCGGCACGGTCGGCGAGATCGGGCTGCGCTGGCGGCTGCCCGTGGCGATCATGTACTGCCGGGTCGACAACTACCGCTATCTGCGCCGCCGTCGGCACCAGCTGGCGGTGGCCGCCGCGGGGGCCTTCGCCAACCTGCTGTTCCTGCTGCCCTTCTTCGGGTGGTGGGCGGCGCTGCCCGGGGGCGACCCCACCCGGCGGGTGCTGGGCGGGCTGCTGCTGCTCGGCACCGCGCAGGCCCTCGTCAACCTGCTGCCCCTGCCCCCGCTCGACGGCTACACGATGCTCGGCCACGGGCTGCGCGTCACCCGGCTGGCGCCCGCCGCCTCGGCGTACCTGCGCCTGCGGCTGCGCGACCGGGCGGCGGCGGCCGCGTACCCGCCGCGGGCCCGCCGGCTGTACACGGCGTACGGCGTCGGCTCCGCGGTCCTGGTCCTGCTCCTGGCCGCGGCTCTCGCGGGGGCCGTCTGGTACGCCGCCACCCGGTGACCCCACGTTCCGAACCCTCCCGAACCCACACAGAGGACACGCATCCCCGATGAACACCGACAGCACCAGGCCGCCCGGCGCGGCAGCGGCGCAAGCCGCGATCTCGGTCCACGACGTGCGCAAGCGCTACGGTGACCGCCAGGCCGTGGACGGCGTCTCGCTCGACGTCCGCCACGGCGAGTTCTTCGGCCTCCTCGGCCCCAACGGCGCCGGCAAGAGCACCCTGATCGAGATCATGGAGGGCCTGCGGCAGGCGGACTCCGGTTCCGTCGCGGTCCTCGGCCAGAGCCCCTGGCCGCGCAACACCGCGCTGCTGCCGCGAATGGGCGTCCAGACGCAGTCCTCGGCGTTCTTCGTGCGCCAGACGGCGCGCGAGCACCTCTCCACCGTCGCCGGGCTCTACCGGACCGACGCGGCGGCCGCGGACCGGACCCTGGAGTCCGTCGGGCTGACCGAGCAGCGCGACGTACAGGTGGAGAACCTGTCCGGCGGGCAGCGGCAGCGGCTCGCCATCGCGTCGGCCCTCGTCCACTCCCCCGAGCTGATCTTCCTGGACGAGCCGACCGCCGCCCTGGACCCGCAGGCCCGCCGTGACCTGTGGGAGGTGCTGCGCGCGCTCAAGAGCGAGGGCCGCACCATCGTCTACACCACCCACCACCTGGACGAGGCCGAGGCGCTGTGCGACCGCGTCGCCATCCTCGTGGCGGGCCGCGTCGCGGCCCTGGACTCGCCGCACCGGCTGGTGACGGCCGCGGGGGCGCCCGCCCGGCTGCTGCTGCCGGCGGGCCGGATCGGCATAGAGCAGGCCGCGGCGCTGCCGGGCGTGGACCGGGCCGTCGAACAGGGCGGTTCGCTGGTCCTGGAGACCGCCTCACCCGGCAGGGTGCTCCAGGCCGTCGACGCGCTGACCGGCCTCGACGGCGTGATGACCCGTACGGCGACGCTGGAAGACGTCTACCTCGAACTGACCGCCGCGGCGCACCCCGGCCACGACTCGCACACGGAGCACCAGGCATGAGCGCGTACACGGCCCTGACCGCCGCCGGCTACCGGGCGCAGGTCCGGGACAAGGCGACCCTGTTCTTCACCTTCGCCTTCCCCTTGCTGTTCCTGGTCGTCTTCGGCCTGATCTTCCACGGGCAGGCGGTCGAGGAGACCGGCCGCCCGTACATCTCGTACATCGCGCCCGGCGTGATGTCGTGGGGCGTGGCCAACGCGGCGGTGTTCGGGATCGCGTTCACGCTGATGCAGTGGCGCCGCGACGACCTGCTACGGCTGATCCGGCTCACCCCGACCCCGCTGACCACCGTGCTGGCCTCGCGGTACGTGCTGGCGCTGGTCGTCGGCGTGGTGCAGGCGGCGGTGTTCGTGGGGGTGGCGATGCTGCCGCTGTTCGGGCTGGAACTGGACGGCCGCTGGCCGCTGGTGCTGCCCGCGCTCGTCCTCGGCATCACGGCGTTCCTGGCGATCGGCGTGATCGTCGGTACGTACGCCAACACGCCGGAGGCGGTCGCGGCGATCGCCAACTGCATGATGGTGCCGATGGCGTTCCTGTCCGGCTCGTTCCTGCCGCTGGACATGATGCCGCCCTGGCTGCAGTCGGTGTCCCGGGTGCTGCCGCTGCGCTACCTCAACGACGCCGCGTCCGGGGCGCTGACCGGATCCGGTCCGCTCGGCACGATCTGGATCGGCTGCGCGGCGCTGCTCGGGTACGCGCTGGTGTTCGGCGCGATCGGACTGAAGACCTTCCGCTGGAGCAACCGCGCATGACGGCGGCCTCCTCGACGACGACGCACCCCGCCCGCCCCGCCGGGGCCCCGGACGGCACCCCGCTGGAGGCCGCGCGGCGGCAGCTGGAAGGGGCGCTGGGCGGGCCCCGGGCCGGTGTGGTCACCGTGGGCGTGCACGACGCGCTCGGGCATCCGGAGGCCGACCCGTTCTCGGCGGTCCGGCCGGCCGCGACCGTGCACCTCACCGCGCGGGCGGTCCTGGTCGGCCCGTGGGGCGGCGACGGCGCCGCGCCCGCCTGCGGGCAGTGCCTGGCGATGCGCTGGCAGCGGCTGCGCAGCCGGAGCGAGCGTGACGCCCTGGAGACGGGCAGCGGGCCGGTCACGGCGGCCGGACCGCTGTGGCCGGGGCTGTCCCGGTACGCCCTGGACGCGGTGCACGCCCTGCACGGCGCGGTCTTCGGCGGGTCCGTACGGGCGCCGGGGGCCGGGGTGGCCTCCGGCGCCCGGCCCGGCGCGGACCCGGCGGCCGCCGAGGCCGACCGGGCCCTGCCCCAGGTCTCCCGGCTCGACCTGGAGACGCTGCGGGTCCGCACGTACCCGCTGCTCGCCGACCCGCTGTGCCCCGCGTGCGGCCCGCGCGGGGCGGACGTCCCGGTGCCGTTCGCGCCGCGGGCCCGGCCGAAGCCGGACCCGGGGGCGCAGCGGCTGCGCGCGGCCTCCTCGTACCCGATGCCGTACGCGGCGCTCGCCAACCCGGTGACCGGCGCGCTCGGCGGCGGCACCTGGATCAACGTGACCTCGCCGACGACGGCTCCCGTCGCCGGCAGCGTGTTCATGCGCGGGTACGCCGGGCTGACCGACGTCACCTGGAGCGGGCAGGCCAACAGCTTCGCCGCCAGCCGTGACCTCGCCCATCTGGAGGGGCTGGAGCGGTACGCGGGCACCCACCGCCGTACCGGCGGCCGGCTGCTGACCGCCTCGTACGCGGAGCTGGGCGACCGGGCACTGGATCCGGCGGCCTGCGGCCTCTACCCGGAGCGGACCTACCGCGAGGACCCGCTGGTCTCGCCGTTCGACCCGGAGCGGCCGATCCCGTGGGTGTACGGGCACTCGCTGCGCGACGAACGGCCCGTACTGGTCCCGGCGCGGCTGGTGCACTACAGCGCCGGGCTCGCCGCCGACAACTTCGTCTTCGAGTGCTCCAACGGCTGTGCCATCGGCAGCTGCCTGGAGGAGGCGCTGCTCGGGGCGCTGCTCGAACTCATCGAGCGGGACGCCTTCCTGCTGGGCTGGTACGGCGGACTGCCGCTGACCGAGATCGAGCTGTCCTCGGTGCCGGGGCCGGCGGCGCGCATGATGGCGGACCGCGCGGCCCTCCAGGGCTACGACGTCCACGCCTTCGACAACCGGGTCGACCTCCCGGTCCCGGTCGTGACGGCCCTGGCGGTGCGCCGCGACGGCGGGCCCGGGCTGTTCTCGTTCGGGGCGGGCGCGGCCCTGGATCCGGCCGCCGCGGTCGAGGCGGCCCTGTCCGAGGTGCTCACGTACATTCCGCACCTGCCCGGCCAGGTGGCCGGGCGGCGGACGGAGCTGGAGGCGATGGTCGGTGACTTCGGAAAGGTGCTGCACCTGAAGGACCACGCCCAGCTGTACGGGCTGCCGGAGATGGCCGAGCACGTGCGGCCCTACCGGAAACCGGTGGCCGTGCGACCGCTGGCCGAGGTCTACGGTTCCTGGCTGTCCGGCGGGGCGGGGCAGCGGCCGGACACCGGTGACCTGCGGGACGATCTCCGCTGCTGTGTCGACGCGTTGGTGCGCGCCGGGCACGACGTGATCGTCGTCGACCAGACGACGCCGGAGCAGCACCGGATCGGACTGCGCACGGTGTGCGCGGTGGTGCCGGGTCTGCTGCCGATCGACTTCGGCTGGTCGCGGCAGCGGGCGCCGTTCATGCCCCGGCTGCGGACGGCCGCGCGCCGGGCGGGGCTGCGGGACTCGGACCTGTCGCCGTCCGAGATCCGGATGGTGCCGCACCCGTTCCCGTGACCGCGTGGTCGCGGCACGGGCGGATGCCCCGGTGCCCCCGTGCTCGGACGTCGAGCGGGGCCCGGGGCAACCGGCGTCTGCGGGCCTGGGGTCAGGCGCTGCAGGAGGTGGTGCTGGTGGTCGACGAACAGGTGGAGGTGGAGCTGCAGCTGGTGGAGCCCGCGAGCACGACCTCGCTGGCGTCCGAGTAGTCGGAGATCTCGAACGTCTCGGACTCCAGCTCCAGGATCTCGTCGGCGAGCGAGGCGAGGGGGGACTTCTCCATGGTGACTCCTTCGGGTCGCGGAACGGTGGGGCCGCGGCTGCCGGGGATCCGGCGCCCCGCGGCCTCCTCCATCAGAACCGGCGCCGCCGTCACCTCACCCCACGGGCCGCTGTCACTCCGCTGACGTCCGGTGTCAGCGCCCCGCCGTCCCCGTGGGCGCCGGGTCCCCGATCATGGCGCCATGACGACCGCACCCCCCTCAGCGCTCGCCCGGCTGGACGCCCACCTGCGCGACGTGACGATCCTCTACCTGGATCTGCACGGGCATCCCGAGCTGTCGGGCGCGGAGGGACGCACCGCCGGACTGTTCTCCGGGTGGCTGGAGCGCGCCGGGTACGTGACCACGCGCGGGATCGGCGGCCACGGCGTGGCCGGGGTGCTGCGCAACGGGGACGGGCCGACGGTCCTGCTGCGCGCCGAGCTGGACGCGCTCCCGCTGCGCGAGACGACCGGCCTGCCGTACGCGGCGCGGGGCGGGGCGGCCCACGCTTGCGGGCACGATCTCCACCTGGCCGCGGCGGCGGGTACCGCCACCCTCCTCGCCCGGGCGCGGGACACCTGGCGGGGCACGCTCGTCGTGGTCGGCCAGCCGGCGGAGGAGACGTTGGAGGGCGCCCGGGCGATGCTCGCGGACGGGCTGTACGAGCGGTGCGGCCGGCCGGACGACGTACTGGCGCAGCACGCGGCCCCGCTGCCGGCCGGGATGGTGGCGCACGGCCCCGCCCACGGCGCCGGGGCGGGGGCGGGGGCGGGTACGGCGGCGATGACCGCCGCGAGCGCGACGTACCGGGTCGTGGTGTACGGCCGGGGCGGTCACGCGGGCGCCCCCCAGCTGGCGGTGGACCCGGTCCTGACGGCCGCGCACGTGGTGACCCGGCTCCAGTCGGTGGTGGCGCGGGAGACGGCTCCTGCCGACCAGGTGGCCGTGACGGTCGGCGCGTTCCACGCGGGCGAGCGGGCCAACGTGATCCCGGACCGGGCCGAACTGGCCCTCACCGTGCGGGCGGTGAGCGGGGCCTCGCTGGAACGCGCGGCGCGCGCGGTGGAGCGGATCGTGCGCGCCGAGTGCGCGGCGGCGGACTGCCCGCGGGAGCCGGACGTCGTACGGGTGTCCTCGTCCCCGGCCGTCACTCCGGACCGCGCTCTGACGCGGGCGGTACGCGGGGCCCACCGGGCGGAGTTCGGCGCCGAACGGGTCGCGGCGTGGCCGGTTTCGCTGGCGACCGAGGACTTCGGGCTGTTCGGCGAGGCGGGGCGGGAGCTCCACGGGGCGTCCGGGGTCCGGCTCGGGTACTGGATGCTGGGCACGGTCGGCCCGGCGGCGTGGTCCCGGGCCCGCGCGCAGGGGTCGCCCCTCCCGTCCAACCACGCCCCGGACTTCGCCCCCGACGCCCGTACCGCGCTGCCGGCCGGCGTCCGGGCCCTGACGGCGGCCGCGCTGTGCCGGCTCGGCGGGGCGGCGCACGGCGGGCCGGCACGGGGCGGACGCGCGTCGGACGGGTCGGCGTAGGGCCACACGAGCCCGCGCGGGCGGCCGGAGCGGACGGCTGCCGCCGGGCGGCACATTTTCTAGGTCGTGTGACCTATAGTCTTCCCCATGAACCACGATCAGCTCATGCACGACCCCGACGGACCGGTGCTCCTCGTCGGCGGATACGGAACGGTGGGCGCGGAACTGGCCCGGATGACGGCGGGTACGTGGCCCCTGCTGCTCGCGGGCCGCACGCCCGCCAGGGCCGCGGACCTGTGCCGTGAACTGGGAGCCGACGCCCGGCGCTGGGACCTCTCCGGCCCCGAGCCGTTCCGCGCCGCGGCGCGGGCCGTGGTGGGCCTCGTCAACGATCCGGACGACCGCGTGCTGCGGGCCGCCCTCGCCGGCGGGGTCCCGTACGTGGACGTGACGCGCTGGACGTCCCGGGTGCAGCGCGCGGCCGCGCTGGCCTCGCTCGGCCTGCCCGGTACGGGCCCCGCCGCGCCGGTCCTGCTCTCCTCGGGCTGGATGGGCGGCGTGGTGCCGCTGGTCGCCGCCGCGCTCGCGGAGCGCCTCGGCGGGGCCGACCGCGTGGAGACCTCCATCCGCTACGACCTCGCCGACCGGGCCGGAGCCGACTCGGTGGAGTTCATGGACCGCCTCGGCGTCGACTTCGAGGTGCTCGAAGACGGCCGCGCCAAGGCGGTCACCCCGCTCAGCGGCGCGCGGACGCTGAGCGTCGGGGACCACCGCACCAAAGTGGCCCGGATCGACACGCCCGAGCAGTTCACCCTGCCCCTGACCCTCGGGGCCCGTACCGTGACGACCCGCATCGGCTTCAGCAGCACCGCCGCCACCTCCGCCCTGGTCGGCCTGGGACGCATCGGCTTCTTCCGGCGCGCGCGCGGCGAACGCTGGCGTCCCGTGCGCCGGCGTCTGCTCTACGCCCCCGGGGGCGGCGGGACCGCCACCCTGCGCGTCGAGGTCGAGGGGCCGCGCGGCATCCTGCGGGCCACCGTCACCGACCGGCACGGCCAGGCCCGGCTGACCGCGGTAGGAGCCCTGCTCGGGCTGCGCCGGGTGCTCGGCGCCGACGGCGCGCCCGCGCGGACCGGCCTCGCCTTCCCGGAATCGCACCCGTTGCCGGACACCGTGCTCGCGGCCCTGGAGGCGGCCGGCGTACGGGTCGACGTCACCGCGCGCGACACCGCCGGTCGCGTCGCGGGCCCCGTACGGGAGGCCGCCGCGTGAGTACGGCCAAGGGGTCCGCCCGGCGGGCCGAGCTCCTCGACGCGGCCGAACGCACGCTGGTCGGCGGCGGCCACGGCGCGTTGTCCGTGCGCGCCGTGGCCGAGGCCGCCGGAGTGCGCCTGGGCCACCTCCAGTACTACTTCCCCACGCGCGAGCGCCTGCTCGAAGCGGTCCTCGACCGTCTCCTGCGCCGCTCCCTGGACCGCCTCGCCGAGGTCGCCCCGGGCCTGGACGGGGGCGAGGGGGCGGAGCCGGTCCCACCGGAGCGGATGATCGAGCTGCTGCTCGCCGAGCAGAACGACCCGGGGCTGGTGCGGGTGTTCGTCGAACTGTGGGCCCTGGCCGCCCGGGACGAGGCGGTCGCCGCGGCGGTCCGGGCGTTCTACGGGCACTACGCGGACCTGGTCGCCGAACAGATCCGCCTCCACCTGCCCGGCCTGCCCGAAGCGGACCGGCGCGCGCGGGCGGAGGCGTTCATCGCCCTGCTCGAAGGCAGCGCGCTGATGCGCTCGGGCATCGCGGGCATCCCGTCGCCCGCCACCGACGCCCTCATCTCCCGGACCGCGCTCGCCCTCGTCCGGAACCCCTCGGCGTCCGGAGGTCCCGGGGCCTGACCGGCGCCCGCCGGGGCACTGGCTCACACCGTGAAGCGCGGCAGGCTCCGGTCGAGCCGCCCCGGCGGCGGGGGTCCGGGGTGGTGCTGCGGCGGGGGTTCGGGCAGGGCAGCGGACGACACGGCGGCTCCAGCGAAGTGGCAGGGCTGCCGAGAGACACCGGGTCACACATGGCATTGCTGCCAATTGACACGTCTGCCGCCATGGGTGAGGGTGTACGGCATGGCACCCGACAACCCCCGGCCTGGCCTGCGGGAACGCAAGAAGGAGCAGACCCGTCGCGCCCTGCGCGCGTGCGCGGCCGCCCTTTTCGCCGAGCGCGGGTTCGCGGGCACCACGGTCACCGACATCGCGGCGGCGGCGAACGTGTCGGAGCGCACGTTCTTCCGCTACTTCGAGAGCAAGGAGTCCCTGCTGCTGCCGGACAGCGCGGATCTGTTCGCGTTCGTCGAGGCGGCGCTGGCCGCGCGCCCGCCGGACGAGGACCCCCTCGAGGCGGTGTGCGGGGCCCTGACGGAGGCCGCGGTCCCGTTCGCGCAGAGCACCCTGACGGGACTGACCCACTCGCTGGCGGGCACCGAGAGCCAGGGCCCGATCCGGACCCGGCTGACGCAGGCGTTCGCCGAGTTCGAGGACCGGCTGAGTCTGCTGGTGCTGCGAAGGCTCCCCGCCGACATGCCCGACGCCGACCTGTACGCCATGGTGATCGCGTGCTCCGCGCTCTCGGCCGCCCGCGCCGTGCTGCGCACCCAGCGGGCCCGCCGTGAGGCCGGCACCGCCGCAGACGCGGCCCCGCTCCTGCCCAGGGCCTTCGCCATCCTCGCCCGGAACGGAACTCCCGCACT
This sequence comes from Streptomyces sp. NPDC002044, assembly GCF_040296725.1. Lineage (NCBI taxonomy): Bacteria > Bacillati > Actinomycetota > Actinomycetes > Kitasatosporales > Streptomycetaceae > Streptomyces > Streptomyces sp. NPDC002044. The sequence continues at coordinate 2,037 of NZ_JBEOXU010000123.1, read as the reverse complement.
GTGAAGCCCCGCACTGTGAAGCCCCGCACTGTGAAGTCCCGCCGCAAAACGTTGGTCATCACCGCCGCCTGCCTCGCCGCGGCGGTCGTGGCCGCCACCGCCACCGACCTGGTGGTCCGGGGCCGGGTCGAGGAGCGCGTCGTGTCGGCCGCGAGCTGCCGCCTCGGCGCTACGGGGCCGGTCACCGCGGAACTGGACAGCTCCTTCGCCGGGTTGCGCGCCCTGACCGGGAGCGTCGGCACCGTCCGCGTCAAGGCCGAGGGAGTCCGTCGGCAGGGCACGGAGATGGCCGTCGAGGCGGTCCTCGAGGACGTGACCCGCGACGGCGCGGGCGCGGGCGGCACCGCCGAGGCCACCGTGCCCTACAGCGGACTGCAGGATCGTCTCGGCGGAGACGGCGCAGGAAGCGGGGGCGGGGACGGGGACGCGGCCGCCGGGATGACCGTGGGGTCGGACGGGAAGAACCTCGTCCTCTCCGGGTCCGCCGGGGGCCTGGGCCTGCCCGTCACCGTGAAGACGACCCTGTCGACCACGGCCGACAGCCTCACCGTCACGCCCGCCACCATCGGGGTCTTCGGCCGGGACATACCGGTGGACCGGGTGTCCTCGCTGCCGGGCGCCTCCGCTTTCACCGACCGTCTCGCACCCCGCACCGTCCGCCTCGACGACCTCCCGGCGGGGGTCGAACTCACCGGGGCGCACGCGGGCGGCTCCGGACTCGTACTCTCCTTCTCGCTGACCGGGGAGACCTTGGGACGCTCGGGCGGAAGCGGCGGCACGGGCGGCTCCGGTGGAAGCGGTGGGCCGGCCGCGGCCGGCTGCTCCGCCGGCACCGCGTAGACCGGCAGCCGGACGGCACCGCCCGGCTGGGCCGTTGGAGTGGACTCGGGCGGCGGTCCACATCCGGGGGCGGGCCCGCTCCGAAGCCTGTGAGACCTCGTCCGATTCCGGGCGGGGGTACGCACGTCTCCGAAAGGTGAACATGCTTACTCGCAGCACCGTCATCGCCGTCTCCGCCGTCCTCGCCGCCGTCTGCGCGGCCCCCGCCCTCGCGACGGCCGACACCGGAAGCACCCGCGAGGCCGCGCCGGCCATGGCGCACACCGACCTGCGGGCCGTCGGTCTGACGGCCGACCAGCGGCTGGTGGAGTTCGACGTCGACAGGCCGTCCAAGACCTTCCCGATCGGCAAGGTGTCCGGCCTGCGGGGCGACACCAAGCTGGTGGGCATCGACTTCCGCGTCCAGAACGAGAAGCTGTACGGCGTCGGCGACCGCGGCGGCGTCTACACCCTCAGCACCACCAACGCCAAGGCCGTGAAGGTCTCCCAGCTCACCGTCGCCCTGTCGGGGGCGCAGTTCGGCGTCGACTTCAACCCGGCCGCGAACCGGCTGCGGGTCATCTCCGACACCGGGCAGAACCTGCGCCACAACATCGACGACGCCGCGGCCCCGCTCGGCACCACCGTCGACGGCACCCTGACCAACCCGACCATGCCGCCGTCCACCGCGACCGGCGTCACCGGAGCCGCGTACACGAACAACGACCTGAACGCCGCCACGGCCACCACCCTGTTCGACCTGGACACCGCGGCAGACCGGATCTCGCTGCAGTCCCCGGCCAACGCGGGCACCCTCGCGCCCACCGGCAACCTCGGCGTCAACGCCGCGCCGAACGCCGGCTTCGACATCTACTACTCCGTCAAGACCGGGGTGAACAAGGGCTTCGCCACGATCGGCGCCGGCGGCTCGTACGGCCTGTACGAGATCAACGTGCTGAACGGCAAGGCGACCGGGCGCGGTACGTTCCCGGCCCGGCAGCAGGTCACCGACATCGCGCTGCCGCTGAACCAGGGCTGATGCCGTGACCGCACGCCCGCGGGCCGGGACTCCGACGGAAGTCCCGGCCCGCGGGCGTGTGCCGGTCCGGGCACCGGGTGGTGCTACTTGGGCATCAGGACGGTGTCGACGATGTAGACGTTGGCGTTGGCGGTCTTGACGTTGCCGCAGACCACGCTGGACGTGCCGTTGACCTTGTA
>NZ_JBEOXU010000122.1:0-18753 GCF_040296725.1 Streptomyces sp. NPDC002044 | reverse complement strand
GCGGCGGCGGGGCTCGACTACGGTCCGTTCTTCCAAGGACTGCGGTCGGCGTGGAAGGCCGGCGAGGACGTCTTCGTAGAGGTCGGGCCCGGACCCCCGCGCCTCAAACGCCGGCGGGGCTGATGTGGGGCGTGCGGGGCTGATGTGGGGCGTGGGGGGCTGGTTGGGGGTGGTGGGGGTCATGGGTTTGGGGTGTGCATTTCGATCGCCGCGCAGCGCCAGCGGAGGTCCTGGCCCTGTTCGAGGCGGAAGGCCATCGCCGTCACCCGGTCGCCGGTGGCGATGCGGGCGAAGGCCTCGATGACGCCGGGGCCCGGGGTGAAGCGGCCGCACTGGCGGATGACGGGGCGGAGCCGGTCCCGCAGGGGGCCTTCGTCGGCCAGTCCGACCAGCTGCTGGTAGGCCGGGCCGACGGTGTGGCCGAGCAGTGAGTGGACCGGGCGGCAGCCGCTGACGACCGCCAGCAGCCGTTCCGCGAACCAGTGGTGGGGGTCCAGCCGCAGGGCCCGGGGTGGTCCTCCCGCCGGGCGGCTCGCGTCCCGCCGTCCGGCGGGGCGGGTTCGGCCCGGGCCGGACGGCGGCCGCCGCCGGCTTCCCTCGCCGCCGATCGTCGTGCCGCGCATCGTGGTGTCCATCGCGATCTGCTCCCGAACGGCCGGGCCCGGAGCGGTACCGGGCGGTAACTTGATGGGAACCTTCTACGGCCGCCGAACACGCTCCGCAACCGCGCCGGCGACCGCCCCGGTGCGCGGCCGGGTTCACCTATCCGAGTGCGCCGGGCCCCGACGGCCGCCCGTCAGCGACCCGCGCGCCGCCCGGGCGCGTACCGGGGTGGACGCGGCCGGGGCCCGGTCCGGCACCCCGAAGGGGGACGGCCGCCGTCACTCGGCCGGACCCCCGGGCGGACCGGGCCCCGGCGGGCGGGCCGCGCCGGGGGTTCGCGCGAGGGGGCGGGCGGGGGGAGGGGGACCAGTCGTATCCTGGGGGCGTTTTCCGACTACCGAAAGCAGCCGGCCATGCGCGTGTACGTCCCCCTGACCCTCCCCGGGCTCGCCGCGGCGCACCAGGCGGGTGAGCTGGGTCCGGCCCCGCTGCGTGCGTACGCCGTCACCCCCGGGCTGCGCGAGTGGTACGCGTCGGACGACGTCGAGGAGCTGGAGTACGCCGCCCTGGGCCGGGCCGCGGCCGCCTCCCTCCGGATGCTCGCCGAGGACGCCGCCGCGCCGCGCACGCGTGTCGTCGTGGCCCTCGACGTCGCCGACACGGCCGCCACGGCCGCCCCCGGGGAGGACGAGGCCGCGCTCGGCCGGGTCGCCCTCGCCGATGCCGTACGGCTCGCCGTGGCCGCCGCCGTGCACGTCGACGCCGACGACGCCCGCGAGGACGTCGCCGCCGCCGCCGGGGCCCTCGCGGCCGCGGACGCCGGGGACGGCGGCGCGCGGTCCGTCGTGGACGCAGCAGAGGACCACGAGCTGCTGTGGTTCGGCGTCCAGGAGATCCCGGGGCTGCTCACGTGACCGCCGAAGTGACCGCCGGCGCCGCCCGCCCGGCCCACATAGTCTGGGACTGGAACGGCACGCTGCTCCACGACATCGACGCCGTCATAGCCGCGACCAACGCCTCCTTCGCCGAGCTGGGCTTCCCGGCGATCACCCTGGCCACCTACCGCGACCTCTACGTCGTCCCCGTGCCGAAGTTCTACGAACGCCTCATGGGGCGGCTGCCCACCGAGGCGGAGTGGCTCCTCATGGACGACACGTTCCACCGGCACTACTGGGCCGAGGCCCACGACGCCGGACTCACCGAAGGGGCCCTGGAACTGCTCCAGGGCTGGCAGCGCGACGGACTCACGCAGTCCCTGCTGTCCCTCGCTCCCCACGAGAAGCTGGTGCCCCTGGTGCGGTTCCACGGCATCGAGCGGCACTTCCTGCGCGTCGACGGCCGGACCGGCCCCTCACACACCAGCAAGGCAGGACATCTCGTACGCCACATGGCCGCCCTGGAGGGGGCGGGCGTGACCGCGGGACGTACGGTCCTCATCGGAGACGCCGTGGACGACGCCGTGGCCGCCGCCCACGTCGGCGCACGGGCCGTTCTCTACACGGGTGGCTCGCACAGCCGCAGCAGTCTGGAATCAGCCGGGGTGCCCGTCGTGGACACGCTGGCAGAGGCCGTACGGACAGCTCGCGAGCTGGCCGAATAGCGCTGTGCACGGTCGGCCGGTCGCGTCGCTGTCCAGAGTGTCAAAGTTCCACCCCCGGATTTGTACACATACAGCTCATGACGGGCCGGGGGTGGGTGGGGATAGCCTTGACCCGTGATCAGCGCGATAGTCCTCGGGGGCACCGATGCCCCCGGACCCAGCCCGGCGCACTTCGGTGCCCGGGCCCTCGCTGGTCCCTGCCACCGGGCCTCGGCGATCATGGCCGAAACCACCCCGGTCGGCTTTCTCGACGACATAGCGTCGATCCCGATTACGGACGGACATCCCGCCTCACCGCGGCGCTGTGTCGTTCCTTCCTTCACCTACGTCACGCAATGGCGCGCGACAGGAGCCAGAGGACATGCAGACCAAGCTGGACGAAGCAAAGGCCGAGCTGCTCACACGGGCGGCCCGGGTAGCTGAGAACAGCCCGGCCGGGGGGCTACTTCCGACTGGGTCAGAGAAGGGAGGGCGTCCGGACCGGGACACCGTTCTCTCCTACCTCCAGCGCTACTACCTGCACACCGCCCCAGAGGATCTGCTGGACCGGGATCCGGTCGACGTGTTCGGGGCGGCGCTCTCGCACTACCGGCTCGCCGAGAACCGGCCACAGGGCACCGCGAACGTGCGCGTGCACACCCCCACGGTCGAGGAGAACGGCTGGACCTCCAGCCACTCGGTCGTCGAGGTGGTCACCGACGACATGCCCTTCCTCGTGGACTCCGTCACCAACGAGCTGTCCCGCCAGGGCCGCGGCATCCACGTCGTGATCCACCCGCAGGTGGTCGTCCGCCGTGACGTCACCGGCAAGCTGATCGAGATCCTCGGCCCCGACTGCGACGCCCACGGTCCCCTCACCAAGCGTCCCCACGACTCGCTCGTCGAGTCCTGGATCCACGTCGAGATCGACCGCGAGACCGACCGCGCCGACCTCAAGCAGATGACCGGCGACCTGCTGCGCGTCCTGTCCGACGTACGCGAGTCCGTCGAGGACTGGGAGAAGATGCGCGACGCGGCGATGCGCATCGCCGAAGAGCTGCCGAACGAGCCCACCGCGCCCGACCTGGGCGAGTACGAGCTCGAAGAGGCCCGCGAGCTGCTGCGCTGGCTCGCCGACGACCACTTCACCTTCCTCGGCTACCGCGAGTACAACCTCGTCGACGGGGACGCCCTGACCGCCGTGCCCGGCACCGGCCTCGGCATCCTGCGCTCCGACCCGCTGCACAGCGGCAAGGAGGACGGCCACCCCGTCTCGCCGTCCTTCAACCGGCTGCCGGCCGACGCCCGCGCCAAGGCCCGCGAGCACCGCCTGCTGGTGCTGACCAAGGCCAACAGCCGCTCCACCGTGCACCGCCCCTCGTACCTCGACTACGTCGGCGTCAAGAAGTTCGACGCCGACGGCAACGTCGTCGGCGAGCGCCGCTTCCTCGGCCTGTTCTCCTCCGCCGCCTACACCGAGTCGGTGCGCAGGGTCCCGGTCGTGCGCCGCAAGGTCGCCGAGGTCCTGGAGGGCGCCGGCTTCGCGCCGAGCAGCCACGACGGCCGCGACCTGCTCCAGATCCTGGAGACCTACCCGCGCGACGAGCTGTTCCAGACCCCGGTCGACCAGCTCCGCGGAATCGTCACCTCCGTCCTGTACCTCCAGGAGCGCCGCCGGCTGCGGCTCTACCTGCGCCAGGACGAGTACGGGCGCTACTACTCCGCGCTGGTCTACCTGCCGCGCGACCGGTTCACCACCGGCGTCCGGCTGCGGCTGATGGACATCCTGAAGGAGGAGCTCGACGGCACCAGCGTCGACTTCACCGCCTGGAACACCGAGTCGATCCTCTCCCGCATCCACTTCGTCGTCCGCGTCCCCCAGGGCAAGGAACTGCCCGTCCTGACCGACGCCGACGTCGAGCGCATCGAGGGCCGCCTCGTCGACGCCGCCCGCTCCTGGGCCGACGGCTTCGCCGAGGCCCTGGTCGCGGAGCTGGGCGAGGAGCGCGCGGCCGAGCTGCTGCGCCGCTACGGAACCACCTTCCCCGAGGGCTACAAGGCCGACCACTCGCCGCGCGCGGCCGTTGCCGACCTCTGCCACCTGGAGCGGCTCTCCGCCAGCGACCGCGAGTTCGCGCTCTCGCTGTACGAGCCGGTCGGCGCGGGACCCGGCGAGCGCCGGTTCAAGATCTACCGCACCGGTGAGCAGGTCTCGCTGTCCGCGGTCCTGCCCGTCCTGCAGCGCCTGGGCGTCGAGGTCACCGACGAGCGCCCGTACGAGCTGCGCCGCTCCGACCGGGTCAGCGCCTGGATCTACGACTTCGGCCTGCGCATGCCCGCCTCCGCGGGCAACGGCGACCACGCCGGGGGATCCGGCTACCTCGCCGACGACGCCCGCGAGCGGTTCCAGGACGCGTTCGCCGCGGTCTGGCAGGGCGACGCCGAGAACGACAACTTCAACACCCTGGTGCTCGGCGCCGGCCTGACCTGGCGGCAGGCCGTCGTGCTGCGCGCGTACGCCAAGTACCTGCGCCAGGCCGGCTCCACCTTCAGCCAGGACTACATGGAGGACACCCTCCGCAACAACGTCCACACCACCCGGCTGCTGGTCTCCCTCTTCGAGGCCCGGATGTCGCCCGCCCGGCAGACCGCCGGCAGCGAGCTGGTCGACGCCATGCTGGAGGAGCTGGACGGGGCCCTGGACCAGGTCGCCTCGCTCGACGAGGACCGCATCCTGCGCGCGTTCCTCACGCTGATCAAGGCGACGCTGCGGACGAACTTCTTCCAGCTCACCGACGCGGGCGAGCAGCACAGCTACGTGTCGATGAAGTTCGACCCGCAGGCCATCCCCGACCTGCCGGCCCCGCGCCCCGCCTTCGAGATCTGGGTGTACTCCCCGCGCGTCGAGGGCGTCCACCTGCGCTTCGGCAAGGTCGCCCGCGGCGGTCTGCGCTGGTCCGACCGGCGCGAGGACTTCCGTACGGAGATCCTCGGCCTGGTCAAGGCGCAGATGGTCAAGAACACCGTCATCGTGCCGGTCGGCGCCAAGGGCGGCTTCGTCGCGAAGAACCTGCCCGACCCGTCGGTGGACCGCGACGCCTGGCTCGCCGAGGGCATCGCCTCGTACAAGATCTTCATCTCGGCGCTCCTCGACATCACCGACAACATGGTGGCCGGCGAGGTCGTGCCGCCCCTCGGCGTGGTCCGCCACGACGAGGACGACACCTACCTCGTCGTCGCCGCCGACAAGGGCACCGCGACCTTCTCCGACATCGCCAACGGTGTCGCGGAGGCGTACGGCTTCTGGCTCGGCGACGCCTTCGCCTCGGGCGGCTCGGCCGGCTACGACCACAAGGGCATGGGCATCACCGCCCGCGGCGCCTGGGAGTCCGTCAAGCGGCACTTCCGCGAGCTGGGCCACGACACCCAGACCGAAGACTTCACCGTCGTCGGCGTCGGCGACATGTCCGGCGACGTCTTCGGCAACGGCATGCTGCTCTCCGAGCACATCCGCCTGGTCGCCGCCTTCGACCACCGGCACATCTTCATCGACCCGAACCCGGACGCGGCCACCTCCCACGCCGAGCGCCGCCGCCTCTTCGACCTGCCGCGCTCCTCGTGGGCCGACTACGACACCGCGCTGCTCTCGGCGGGCGGCGGAGTCCACCCGCGTACGGCGAAGGCCATCCCCGTCAACGCGCAGGTCCGCGCGGCCCTCGGGATCGAGGCGGGGGTCACCAAGATGACCCCGGCCGACCTGATGAAGGCGATCCTGCAGTCCCCCGTGGACCTGCTGTGGAACGGCGGCATCGGCACGTACGTCAAGGCCACGGCCGAGACGCACGCGGACGTCGGCGACAAGGCCAACGACGCCATCCGCGTCAACGGCTCCGACGTACGTTCCCGGGTCATCGGCGAGGGCGGCAACCTCGGCCTGACCCAGCTCGGCCGCATCGAGTTCGCCCGGACCGGCGCGGGCGGCGAGGGCGGCAAGATCAACACCGACGCCATCGACAACAGCGCGGGCGTGGACACCTCCGACCACGAGGTGAACATCAAGATCCTGCTGAACGCGGTGGTCACGGACGGCGACATGACCGTCAAGCAGCGCAACAAGCTGCTCGCCGAGATGACCGACGAGGTCGGCCACCTCGTCCTGCGCAACAACTACGCGCAGAACGTGGCGCTCTCCAACGGCGCGGCGCAGGCCCCCAGCCTGCTCCACGCGCAGCAGCGCTTCATGCGCCGCCTGGAGCGCGCCGGACTGCTCAACCGCGAGCTGGAGTTCCTGCCCACCGACCGGCAGATCCGCGAGCTGCTGGGCAACGGCCGCGGCCTGACCCAGCCGGAGCTCGCCGTCCTCTTCGCCTACACGAAGATCACGACGGCGGACGAGCTGATCGCCACCGGGCTGCCGGATGACGCGTACCTGCGCCGGCTGCTCTACGCGTACTTCCCGAGCGCGCTGCGCGACAGGTTCCCCGAGCAGATCGACGCGCACGCGCTGCGCCGGGAGATCATCACGACGATCCTGGTCAACGACACGGTCAACACCGGTGGTTCGACCTTCCTGCACCGCCTCCGCGAGGAGACCGGAGCCTCCACGGAAGAGATCGTGCGGGCGCAGCTCGCGGCGCGCGAGATCTTCGGCCTGGCCGGGGTCTGGGACGACGTCGAGGCGCTGGACAACAAGGTCGCGGCCAGTGTCCAGACCCGGATCCGGCTGCACTCGCGGCGCCTGGTGGAGCGCGGCACCCGCTGGCTGCTCAACAACCGGCCGCAGCCGCTGGAGATCACCGAGACCATCGAGTTCTTCGGCGAGCGGGTCGGGAACGTCTGGGACGAGGTGCCGAAGCTGGTGCGCGGCGCCGACCTGGAGTGGTACCGGTCGATCATGGACGAGCTGATCGGCGAGGGCGTGCCGGAGGAACTGGCGGCGAAGGTCGCCGGCTTCTCCTCGGCGTTCCCGACGCTCGACATCGTCGCCATCGCCGACCGCACGGGCGTGGCCCCGCTGGACGTCGCCGAGGTGTACTACGACCTCGCCGACCGCCTGGAGATCACCCAGCTGATGGACCGCATCATCGAGCTGCCGCGGTCCGACCGCTGGCAGTCGATGGCCCGCGCGTCCATCCGCGAGGACCTGTTCGCGGCGCACGCGGCCCTGACGGCCGACGTGCTGTCCGTGGGCAACGGCACCTCGACTCCCGAGGAGCGCTTCACGGCGTGGGAGGAGAAGAACGCGGCGATCATCGCGCGGGCCCGGACGACCCTGGACGAGATCCGGGGCTCGGACGACTTCGACCTGGCGAACCTGTCGGTGGCGATGCGGACGATGCGGTCGCTGTTGCGCGTGCACGCCTGATCGGTGCCGCCGCTGATCGGCGCCGCCGGTCCTTTGCGTGGACGGGCCGGGCCCGGGACCTGACTGGTCCCGGGCCCGGCCCGTTCCGCGTACGCCCCGTCCGGCCGGGCGGTGGCCGCGGGGGCTCCGCCCCCGGACCCCCGCGCCTCAAACCGGCGGGGCTGGATCGGTGCGCCTCAAACGCCGGCGGGGCTGGATCGGTGCGCCTCGGACGTCGCTGGGGCTGGATCGGTGCGCCTCGGGCGGCGGCCGGGGTGGGGTGGGGGGCTCAGGAGCGGGTGAAGCGTTCGTAGGCGGCGCAGACTTCCGCGGACGGGCCGTCCATGCGCAGGACGCCCGATTCCAGCCAGATCGCGCGGTCGCACGTCTCGCGGACCGTGTTGATTCCGTGGCTGACCAGGAAGACCGTGCCCGCGTGCTCGCGCAGTTCCTCGATGCGGGCCTGGCTGCGGCGCTGGAAGGCCGCGTCGCCGGTGGCGAGGGCCTCGTCGATCATCAGTACGTCGTGGTCCTTCGCGGCGGCGATGGAGAACCGCAGCCGGGCGCCCATGCCCGAGGAGTACGTCCGCATGGGCAGCGAGATGAAGTCGCCCTTCTCGTTGATGCCGGAGAAGTCGACGATGTCCTGGTAGCGCTCCTTGATCTGCTCGCGGCTCATGCCCATGGCGAGGCCGCCGAGGACCACGTTCCGTTCGCCCGTCAGGTCGTTCATCAGCGCGGCGTTCACGCCCAGCAGGGAGGGCTGGCCGTGCGAGAAGATCGTGCCCGCGGCGACCGGCTGGAGGCCGGCGATGGCGGCCAGCAGGGTGGACTTGCCCGAGCCGTTGGAACCGATGAGGCCGATGGCCTCGCCCTTGTACGCGGTGAAGCTGACGCCCTTGACCGCGTGCACCTCGCGCGCGGCGGGGGCCCGCTCGCGGGAGAAGACCCGGCTCAGGGCGGCCGTGGCACCGCCCTTGCGGCCGCCGCTGCCCTGGACCCGGTAGACGACGTGCACGTCGTGCGCGATGACCGTGGGCACCCGGGGCGCGGGATCCGCCGGTGCGTGGGTGGGGATGGGGGTGGGGTGGGGGTGCGTCCTGGTGCTCGAGGTGTCAGCCACGTCCGTACTCCTCCTCTGCCTTCCAGAAGTAGATGAATCCGCCGACGCCGGCGAGCAGCGCCCAGCCGATGGCCACCGGCCACACGTGGTGCGGCAGTGAGTGGGCGGAGAAGCTGTCGATGAGCGCGAAGCGCATCAGGTCGATGTAGACGGCCGCCGGGTTGAGCTTCAGCGCCGTCGACACCCAGTGCGGCAGCTGGTCGGTCCTGAGCATCTGGTCGATGGACCACATGACGCCCGAGGAGTACATCCAGGTGCGCAGGACGAACGGCATCAGCTGGCTGACGTCGGGGTTCTTGCTGCCGATACGGGCCATGACCATGGCGCAGCCGGCCGCGAAGAGGGCCATCAGCACGAGGGTCGGGGCGACCAGGAACCAGGAGAGCGCGGGCCGCTGGCCGAAGGCCAGCAGCAGGATGACCAGCGCGCCCATGGTGACGAGCAGCTGCTGGAAGAGCTGGACGACGGTGGAGATGGGCAGGCTGGCGCGGGGGAAGTGCAGGGCGCGGACCAGGCCGCGGTTGCTGTGGACGGCCCGGGTGCCGGCGTTGACCGAGTTGCCGATGAAGTCCCACACGAAGACGCCCGTGATCAGGAACGGCACGTAGTCGGGCACGTGGTGGCTGGCGCTCATGACGACGCCGAAGATGAAGTAGTAGACCGCCGCGTTGAGGAGCGGGGTCACCAGGTGCCAGACCTGGCCGAGCTTCGCGGTGCTGTACTGCGCCTGCATGCGGGCGGTCGCGTACGTGGTGACGAAGTGGCGGCGGCCCCACAGCTGCGCCAGGTACCGGGGGAGCGTGGGCCGGGCGCCGCTGAGGGTCAGGCCGTGTTCGGCCGCGAGCCGGGTGAGTTCCGGCGGGATCGGGCGGGCCGCGGCTGCTGCGGCGGTGGAGGGTGCGGTCGCGGTGGTCACAAGGGTCGCTTTCGCCGGGGTCGGGGCGTCGCGAGCGATGGGACGGGTCCGTATCGTCGCTACGGTGACAGTAGGTCGTGGAGCGTCGGGACGCAACCGTATCGTCGTGGCGAGGGCCGCGGCTATGCTCTCCGCATGACCTCCGACCCCGCCGCCACCCCCGCCCGCCGCCGGCCCGCCGGCGCCGCCGTCCTGCGCGAGGACGTGACCGAGGCGATCCGGGAGGCGGTGGTCGCGGAACTGGCCGCCGTCGGCTTCGCGCGGATGTCCATCGAGGGCATCGCCCGCCGGGCCGGCGTCGGCAAGACCGCCGTCTACCGGCGGTGGAAGTCGAAGCTGCACCTGGTGCTCGACCTGGTGGGGGCCTTCGCCGTGGACGGCCTGCCGGTGCCGTCGACCGGGTCCCTGTACGGGGACGTACGGGCCCTGCTGGAGGTCATGACGCACGTGCTGCGGCACCCGGTGGCCTCCGCGGTCATCCCGGACCTGCTGGTCGAGGCGGCGCGCAACCCCGAGATCGCGGACGCGGTGCGGGGCGCGCTGCTGGACGGGCAGCGGCGGATGGCCGAGGGGATCGTCTCGGAAGCCGTCGCGCGCGGCGAGCTGCCCGACGGGACCTGCCCGGACCGGGCGCTGGACCTGGCGATCGGCCCGCTGTACTGGCGGCAGGTGGTGGTGCGGGACGCCGTCCCGAAGGACTACCTGGACGACCTGGCCCGCTCGGTGGTGGCCGGCCTGCGGGCCGCCTGACCCCGGCGGACCGGCTCCGCGGGCCGGGGCGGACGGCGGCCCGCGCGTCAGAAGGTCAGGCGGCCCGCCGTCAGGTGGGCCGGCGTCGGTTCCGGCACCGCCGACGGCGCGGCCGGGGCCGGGCGGCGCTCCTCCAGCGGGACGACCGCCGGGACCGGGACGGCCTGCCCGAGGAAGACCCGGCGTACCACCCGCTCCGCCGCGTGGCCGTCGTCGTACGAGCAGAACCGCGAGCGGAACGCCGCCCGCAGCTGCGCGGAGCGCGAGCCCTGCCAGTGCCCGGTGGCGAAGATGTCGACCAGTTCGTCCTCGGTGCGGGCGATGGCCCCGGGCGGACAGGCCCGCAGGTCGAAGTAGGTGCCCCGGGCCGCCTCGTACGCCTCCCAGTCGTCCGCGTGGATCACGATCGGCCGGTCCAGCGCCGCGTAGTCGAACATCAGGGACGAGTAGTCCGTCACCAACGCGTCCGACGCCAGGCACAGTTCCTCCACCGACGGGTACGCCGAGACGTCGACCAGCCGCGGGTGCGCCTGCGGGGGCCGCCCGGAGTCCGCGTACGTCAGGTGCGTGCGGGTCAGCAGCGTGAAGCGCGGGCCGAGGTCTCGCAGGACCCGTTCGAAGTCCAGGTGGTCGGGCCGGCTGCGCCGGTAGTCGCGGTGCGTGGGCGCGTACAGGATCGCCGTGGAGCCCGGCGGGATGCCGAGGCGTTCGCGCAGCTCCAGCACGTCCGTCTGGCCGGCCCGGTGGAAGACGTCGTTGCGCGGGTAGCCGTACTCCAGCGTCGTGTACGAGGACGGCACCGCCTTCTCCCACACCAGCGTCGAGTGCCGGTTCGCGGACAGCAGGTAGTCCCACTGGTCGGCGCCGCGCAGCAGGCCCGCGAAGTCCGTCGTCGGGGTGGCCGCCGGCCGGTCCTGGAGGTCGAGGCCGACCCGCTTGAGCGGGGTGCCGTGCTGGGTCTGCACCAGGATCTGGCCGGGCCGCTTGACCAGGGCGCGGTCGAAGTTGACGTTCGTGACCAGGTACGTGGCCCGGGCCAGGGCGCTCCAGTACGCCGCCGAGCCCGGCCGCAGCGCCACCGTTTCCCGGGGGAGCGTCGAGGCGTGCGCCGGGTCGCAGATCCACGCCGTCCGCATCCGGGGCGCCAGCTCCCGCAGCTTCGCCTCCACCGCCGCCGGGTTGCAGGCGTAACCGCCGTGCCAGTACGCGGAGAACACCGCCAGCTCCGGCCGCAGCGGCAGCAGCCGCTGCACCCGGTAGTGCAGCCGCAGCCAGGTCTCCCGCAGCCCCCGGCCCAGGGCGGACGTCCCGCGCCCGGCCGCCAGCCCCGCCGAGCGGAGCACCGACAGCAGCCGGTACGCGCGCCGGGCCCCCAGCCGCATCAGGGTGTGCCGGACCCGGTCGGTCCGCGACAGCGACAGCGGCAGCGCGCCCCCGCCGCCGGGGGTCCGGTAGCGGCGCAGCAGGGCCGAGGCCCGGGCGAAGAACTCGGCGCGGCTCGTGCGCGGGAGGCGGCGCGGGTCGGCGTACAGGGCGCAGAAGTGCTCGGCCATCCGCCGGTGCACGGTGGGGCGCCAGCGCTCCAGCTCGGGGCGGCCCGCGAGGTAGCCGAAGACCCGGTCGTACTGGTCGAAGACGTCGAGGTGGCGGCGGCTGGTGGTGGTCAGGATCGATCCGGTCCGCCGCTGGCGGTAGTGGACGCAGACCCGGTCCAGGACGGCGACGGACTCGGCGGCCAGCAGCGCCGGGTAGGTCCAGGGGGTGTCCTCGTAGAAACCGGGCGGGAAGGAGAGGCCCTCGCGCTCCGCGTACTCGCGGCGGTACGCCTTGTTCCACACCACCATCAGCATGCCGAGGAGGGCCGGGCGGTCGGCGAGCCGGAAACTGGCCGGGCCCTCCTCCGAGAGCCGGTTCGAGAGCCGGTCGCGGACCAGTTCGCCCGTCCAGAAGGTGCGCGCGTAGTCGTAGACGAGGACGTCGGGGGAGCCGGTGGCCTTCAGCCGGTCGGTGATGGCCTGGAGGGCGCCGGGGGCGAGGGTGTCGTCGCCGTCGAGGAAGAGCAGGTAGTCGCCGGTGGCCCGGGCCAGACCCGCGTTGCGGGCCGGGCCCAGCCCCAGGTTGTGCGCCAGGTGCACGGAGGTGACCCGGGGGTCGCGGGCCGCGTACTCGTCGATGATCGAGCCGCAGGCGTCCGGGGAGGCGTCGTCGACCGCGATCAGTTCCAGATCCGGGTACGACTGCGTCAGGACCGAGTCCAGACTCTCCTGGAGGTACGCCTGGACCTTGTACGCGGGCACGATGACGCTGAACCGGGGCACGGCACATCCAGGGGTCGGCGGGCGGGCATATGGCCCAGGAACCCCCGGCGTGGCGATCGGGTTACGCGGCGTGCGGCATTCGGGTTACGGAGCGTCAACTCCGCACGTCAACACCGTGATCCAGAAGGCGGCGGACCGGACGGGGAGGCTGTGCGGGAAGCCGTCCGAGGAGACCGTGCGGGGGCGTCACTTCACGGCGCCGGCCATCACCCCCGTCACGAACTGCCGCTGGAAGGCGAAGAAGACGACGAGCGGGACCGCCATCGACAGGAACGCGCCCGGCGCCAGCACGTCGATGTTGTTCCCGAACTGCCGTACCTGCTGCTGGAGCGCGACCGTGACCGGCGGGTTCGCCGAGTCCGCGAAGACGAGCGCGACCAGCATGTCGTTCCACACCCACAGGAACTGGAAGATGCCGAGCGAGGCGAGCGCCGGACCGCCCAGCGGCAGCACCACCCGCGTGAACAGCCGCAGTTCGCCCGCCCCCTCCAGCCGGGCCGCCTCCAGCAGCTCGCGCGGGATCTCCGCGAAGAAGTTCCGCAGCAGGAACACGGCGAACGGCAGCCCGAAAGCCGTGTGGAACAACACCACCCCCGCCGTGGTCTCGAACAGGCCGATGGTGCCGAACAGTTCGGACACCGGGATCAGCGCCACCTGCACCGGGACCACGAGCAGCCCCACGACGACGAGGAACAGCCAGTCCCGGCCGGGGAACTCCAGCCAGGCGAAGGCGTACCCGGCGAACGCGCCCAGGACCAGCACGAGCAGAGTCGCCGGGAGCGCGATGGCGAGGGTGCTCAGCAGGGACCCGGTGATCGTGTCGTTGGCCAGCAGCCGCGCGTAGTTGTCGGCCGTGAGCCGGGAGGGCGCGGTCAGCGCCCCCCACCAGCCGCCCTTGTCGAGGTCGGAGGGGGCGAGGAAGGAGGAGACGAGCAGGCCGAGGGTGGGCAGCAGCCAGAACAGGGCGGCCGCGACCAGGAACACGCGCAGCGCCCCGCCCGCCACCCGGGCCGCCAGACCGCGCCCGGCCCGCTCGACGGCGCCGGCCGCCCGGTCCGGCGTCCGCTCGAATCCGCTCATCGGGACCTTTCCTTCCGGAGCCTGCGGATGTTCACCAGCATGACCGGGAGCACCAGGACCAGCAGCAGCACCGCGATGGCGCTGCCCAGCCCAGGATGGGCGTCCGTGCCGAAGGAGGTGCGGTACAGCTGGAGCGCCAGGACGTTCGCGTCGTCCTGCACCGCACCGGGAGCGATCACGAAGACCAGGTCGAACACCTTCATGACGTTGATGACGAGCGTGACGAGGACGACCACCAGCACGGGCGCGAGCATCGGCACGGTGATCCTGCGGAACACCTGCCACTCGTTCGCCCCGTCCACCCGGGCCGCCTCCATCAGCTCCCGCGGCACGGCGGCCAGCCCCGCCGCGATCAGCACCATCGCGAAGCCCGCCCACATCCACACGTACGCCCCGATGACCGCCGGGGTCACCAGCGCCGGGCCCAGCCACTGCACGCCCGCGTACGCCTCCCGGAAGTTCGAGGCGGGCAGCCGCAGCTGCGCCCCGTCGGCCTTCGCGGACAGGACGAAGACGCCGTCGCCGCGCGCGGTGGCGCTCTCCACGACCCTGCCGTCCTTCACCGCCTCGACGCGCATCCCGGCGAAGCCGGACTCGGTGGGGTCGACCGTGTTCACCGCGCCGCCCCCGCCCCGGGTGAAGTCCTGCCAGACGGTGCCGGTCACCTTCCCCGGGTCGGCGTCGGCCGACTTGGCGACGGCGGTCCCCGCGGGCAGCGCCTCCGGGGCCACGCCGACCAGCGGGAGCAGCACCGGGACGCCCGCCCGTACGGGGTCGCGCGTGGTGAACGCGCCGCCGCCCGCGTCCACCAGCGGGGAGTCCCGGCCCGGGCGGGCCTTGGGGAACGCCGAGGACTCCGCGAACGTGTCGTGGACCCCGACCCAGACCGCGTTGGCGACGCCCCGGTCGGGGTCGTGGTCGTAGACCAGCCGGAAGATGATGCCCGCCGCCAGCATCGAGATCGCCATCGGCATGAAGACCAGCAGCTTGAACGCCGTTCCCCAGCGCACCCGTTCGGTGAGCACCGCGAAGATCAGGCCCAGCGCGGTGGCCGTGGCCGGCGCCAGCACCACCCACACCGCCGTGTTCTTCAGCGCGGTGCGGATGGTCCGGTCGGTCAGTATCTCCCGGTAGTTGTCGCCGCCGACGAAGCCGGAGCCGGGGCGGTCGAAGAAGCTGCGGTAGAGGGAGTAGCCGATCGGGTGCACGACGAGCGCGCCGAGGAGCACGAGGGCCGGCAGGAGGAACGCCGCCGCGATCAGCCGCCGGCGCCGCGCCTCGGCGGACTTGCCGGCCGCGGCCGGCGCGGCCGGCCTGGCCTGGGACGTCACGGGATCAGTTCCCGTACGCCTTGGCCGCGTCCGCCTCCAGTTTCGCCTGGGCCCCCGCCACGTCCGACGGGTTCGCCAGGAAGTCCTGGAGCGCCTTCCACTCACCCGCGCCCGGGGTGCCGCCGAAGGCCGCCGGCGCCTGGTCCGACATGTCGAAGCGGAAGTCGTCGCCCGCCGCGATCAGCGCCTTGGCGATGCCCCGCTGGATGTCGTTCGGATAGGCGGCCGGATCCACCGCCTTGTTCGGGGAGACGAACCCGCCCAGGCGGGCCTGGATCTCCGCCGCGTCCGGCGAGGCCAGGAACGTCAGCAGGGCCTGCGCGCCCTTCGACGGCTTCAGCGCGACCGCCACGTCACCGCCCGAGACCACCGGCGACTTCGCGCCGACCGCCGGGAAGGGGAAGACGAGCGCGTCCGTGCCGATCTTCGCCTCGGTCTGCGCGATGTTCACCGCCACGAAGTCACCCTCGAAGACCATCGCGGCCGCCGGCCGGTCGCCGCCGGTGAACGTCTGCGTCACCGACTTGGGGAACTCGGTGGCCAGCGCCCCGGTCGGCCCGCCCGCCAGGAAGTCCTTGCGCCCGAACAGCTCGCCCAGCGTGGTCAGCGCCTGCTTCACGCTGTCGTCCGTCCACTTGATCTGGTGCTTGGCCAGCTGGTCGTACTTCTCCGGACCCGCCTGGGAGAGGTAGACGTTCTCGAACCAGTCGGTCAGCGTCCAGCCGTCCGCGCCCGCCACCGAGACCGCCGCAGTGCCCGACGCGGAGAGCGTGTCCGCCGCCGTCAGCAACTCCTTCCAGGTGGTGGGCGGCTTGACGCCCGCCGCCTCGAAGGCCTTCGCGTTGTACCAGATCAGCGACTTGTTCGCGGCCTTGTAGTACACCCCGTACTGGGTGCCCTCGACCGCGCCGAGCGTCTTCCAGCCCGCCGAATAGTTGGCGTCGAGCTGCGCCTTCGCCTCCGGACCCACCGGCTGCGCCCATTTGTTCTGCACCGCCGAGACCAGCGCCCCGACCTGCGGGAGCAGCGCCACGTCCGGCGGGGCGCCACCCGCGATCTTCGAGCCGAGGAACGTGACGATCGGGTCCTGCGCGGGGACGAAGGTGACGGTCGCCCCGGTCCGCTTCTCGAACTCCTTCAGGACCTGGGTGAAGTTCTCCTGCTCCGCGCCCGTCCAGACCGCCGCGACCTCGAGCTTCTCGCCCGTCAGCTTCGGTAACTCCACCGCCGGCCCCGGCACGGCCGTACCGCCCCGGGCGGGTTCGTCCTCCTTGTCCGCGCCGCCGCCGCAGGCGGTCAGCGCCAGCACGCCCGCGGTCGCCGCGGCCGCCCAGCTGAGTGTCGTACGACGCGATCCCGGCCTGCGCATGGCTCTGCCCCCGATGCCCGTGGTGTGTCCCGGACCACAAGGTCTACGCCGACCGGCCCGCCCCCGCAATACCGCGTCACGGGGACGCCGCAGGGGTTCAGGGGGCGGGAGGGAACAGCACCGGCGTCGCCGAGACCAGGTGGGAGGCCCGGTCCAGGGCGCTGGCCAGCAGCGCGAGGTCGGTCGGCCCGTTGCCCAGCTCGCGGACCGGGCGGCGGGCCGGCGGGTCGCCCATCCGCTCCCACTCCACCGGGACGACAGTCGGCCTCAGGGTCGCGGTGCGCGGAATCCGCCCGGTCACCCGGCCGGCCTGGAACGGGACCGTCCGCCCGTCCGCGTACCGCAGCACAGCGCGGCCGGGACCCGGCTGGTCCGGGGCGTCGAGCTCCACGCGCAGCGTGGTCAGCCGGGCCAGCCCGGTCTCGGCCGTCCGGTCGGGGCGGGCGGTCGTGGCCACCAGGTGCACCCCGAGACGGGCGCCCTCGCGGGCCACCGCCTCCAGCGCCCGCACCACCGAGCCGGCGGCGGGCCGGCCCGTACTGCCCAGCCCCGGCGCGACCAGCGCGTCGAAGTCGTCGACGAGGACCACCAGCCGGGGCAGCGGGCTCGGCCCCGCCGCCTCGGTCCGCAGGGCCGAGGCGCGCAGCCGCAGGGTCCCGGTGCGCTGGGGTTCGATGTCGCCGCGCTGCTCGCCCGGGGTGGGCCGGCGGGGCGAGACCATCCGGTCGCCGAGCTCGCGCCGGGCGTGCCACTCCGCGAACGCCACCCCGTCGAGAAGTTCGTGGCGCCGCTTCAGCTCGGCGCCCAGGGCCTGCGCGAACTCCCGCATGCGCAGCGGGTCGGAGGCCACCAGGTGCGCGGAGGCGTGCGGGAGTTCCGTACAGGGAAGCAGTCCGTCACCGCGCTCCCCGCCGGCCCCGTCCAGCAGGACCAGCCCCAGCCGGTCGGGCCGGGCGGCCGCCGACAGGGAGGCGGCCACCGAGCGCAGCAGCTCGGTCCGGCCGCTCCCGGCGGGCCCCTCGATCAGCAGGTGCGGGCCGTCGTGGACGAGTTCGGCGCCGACGGCGCCGCGCCGCCCGCTGCCCAGCACGATCTCGGCGAGCCCGCCGGTGCCCTGCCCCTGGTCGGTGGCCTCGGCCCAACGGGCCATCAGGGACGCCGGGGTGGCACGGGCCAGCCCCAGTTCGTCCAGCAGCCGCGCGGTGGCGGGCAGAGCGGCCGCGGCCGGGCGGTACGGCTCGGCCGGGCCGCCGTCGGCGCGCAGCGGAGCCAGGGCGCGGGCGAACCGCTCGGCCCAGGCGGCGGAGACGGCGTCGGCGGTGGCGGTGTCGCCGCAGGGCACCGGCCGGCCGCCGGTGACGGCGAAGGTCCGTACGGCCGTGGCCACGTCCCCGCTGAGCAGCGCGACCGCGCCGCAGTCCCGGAAGGCCGGGGTGCCCGCGCAGGCCGCCTCGTACGTATCGGCGACGGGTGAGGCGGGGGTGGCGGCCGGGGCGTCGGCGAGGGCGATGACGTGGATGCCGCCGGCCGGGCCGTGGGAGGCGAGCCGCCCGGTGACGTCGCGCAGCGGTCCCGCGCCGGGATCGCCGTCGAGGACAAGCAGGGTGTACGGGCCCCGGTAGACGCGGGCCGCCTGCTGGACCCCCTCGGGGTCGGCGGCGGCCCAGTGCGTGCCGAGGGGGCCGTCGTCCAGGCGCCGGGTCAGCTCCCCGGTCCGGGCGGCGGCCTGGTCGCGGTCGTAGGCCAGGAGCAGCCGGCAGTCCTGGCCGTGCGCGGGGCGTACGTGGGGCAGCCAGCCGAGCCAGCCCCAGTCGCGGCGGCGCTCGGCGAGCGGGCGGGCCCGGTCGGTGCAGACGAGCACGATCTCCAGCTGACCCGGCGCGTGCAGGGCGGCCAGCTGCGCCACGACGCTGCGGGCCACCCCGGCGAGGCGGGCGCGCGGTCCGGCGAGGCCGAGCGAGCCGACGGCCCGCAGGTCGACCCGGCTGCCCGCGCCGAGCCCGAGGTCCAGCACCCCGGGGTGTCCGGGCCCGCGCGACCACAGCCGCTCGGTGGGGCCCAGGGCGGCCAGCAGCAGTGCGGCCGGGTCGTCCGGGTCGGGGGCGGCGCAGGCGGCGGGCACGGCCTCCGGCTCGGCCGGGACCTCGTACGCCTCGTCCCCCCGGACCCACTTGCGGGCCCAGGCGCCGAGGCCCCTGCGGCGGCCCGCGGGGGGTTCGGCGGGTTCGGCCGCGGACGGTGACCCGTACGCGGGGTCGGGCGCGGGCGCGCGGCCCGGGGCGGCGCAGATCGAGCCAGGTCCGTCCGCGTCTGCGGAGCTCAGGGCGCACTTCGGGGTGT